>CAJPTT010000018.1 GCA_905373565.1 uncultured Treponema sp.
GCAGAGTTGAACCTCTTCGCGGTTCAAATGCTTGTCCAACCTCCTGATTTTGCGATTTTTATTTATTTGTCTGATGCGATTGCCCTTCTTCTAAAATAAACTGTGTGAAATTTTAGATAAAATTTCACACAGTTTTTTAAAGTAGCTGGGTAAACGTATCAGATGAATAGATCAAGTTCCGCAGAATTATAGGCTGGATGACCATTTGAGCCGTATAGCGGCGAAACTCTGGGCGAACAGCCTATAATTCTGCGGGGAATATAAAGAAAAGCTCTGATACGTTTACCCTGCGGAAGTTTGACATTTAAGATACTTACCGCTATACTTTTTTTATGCTCAGTAATTTTCATACGCATACTTATCTGTGCAAACACGCTGAGGGCACTCCGCTTGATTATGTACGGCAGGCAGCATCTGCCGGTTGTTCTGCGCTTGGGTTTTCCGACCATTGTCCTTATCCCCATGACGACATGTGGCTCTATTGCCGGATGGCGGCAGCGGATATACCACTGTATAAGCGCCTTGTTGAAGACGCAAAAAAAGAAGCTGATTTTCCCATATACTTCGGTTTTGAATGTGAATGGTCGCCGCAGCACCGCAGCTGGTTTAAGGATGAGTTAATCAGCCGCTACGGAGCCGATTATTTGGTGTTCGGTTCACACTGGTTTCCGCTGGATGGCGAACTTGAATATATTGCAACCGTTACCGAAAGGCGTTTGCTCCATACCTATATCGATTTTACGATTGAAGGGATGAAGTCGGGGCTCTATGCATTTTTGGCTCATCCCGATTTGTTTTTGAGTAGCATTCGGTCTATCGATGCGAACTGCCTTGCCTGTATTGATGCGCTCATCGATGCGGCAAATGATTTGGGAATGCCGCTTGAAATCAATGGCTACGGGCTGATTAAATCGAAGGTGCGGCGGGATTACGGTGCGGACTATCAATATCCCGTAGCGGCGTTTTGGAAACGGGCGGCGCAAAAGAATGCCCGTATTATTTGCAACGCCGATGCGCACCAAATAGAACAGGTTTTGGCAGGAGTACAGAACGGTATTGAGTATGCTGAAGACCTCGGTCTACCGATAATTGATGCGGCGGAAGCGCTGGGTTTTGCGCATGCATAGGACGGATGCAAAGATATTGAAAGACGCATTTTTTTTGAGGATATTATATGCATAAGGACGCAGCGCATGCTGCCGAACGGAAGGCCGCCCGCGCTATTGTGGAAGGACGGGTACAGGGCGTCGGGTTCCGTTATTGGACGGTACAGGTCGCACGGGAATTCGGTATCACCGGATGGGTACGGAACTGTCCCGACTATTCGGTGGAAATATTTGCTGAAGGAGAAGGTTCCGCACTCTATGATTTTTTCGATGCGGTGCAGCACAGCCACCCTCGTGCGTATATTTCAAACTTTACCGTTACGGCTGCGCAGTATCAGGGTTTAGAATCTTTTAAAGTCCTCTTTTGAAAATATGCATACCGTCTACGGCGTTGCTGCACAAAAATAAATGCTCAACGTACAACAAGTACGTCTCCGCTTTATTTTTGTTCGCGCCTTGTATCCGGTGCCACTATTTTCAAAAGCGCTGGTGAAAGGAGAAAATAATGACACTTAAAATATTACTTCCGTTTTTGTATCTTGGTTTGGGCTTTCTTGTAGGAAAAACGCCGATCGATATAAAAAATCAGACGGCATATTTGCTTACAAGAGTCATTATTCCATTGATAATCATTTACAACATTGCAACATGCCGTGCCGATTTATTTGTAAGCATACTCGCTATGATTATTATGATGGCGGTGATGATGTATGCAAGCCGCTTTTTCTGTGCTGATGTTGTAGAACGGTTGAGTTTTTTCTATTTAAATATCGGATGGCTTTCGCTGCCGATTGTTGCACCGGTATGGGGAGACAGCGCCGCTGCTGCTGTGCTTTCGCTGTATATCGGCAACTCTCTTTTCGGCAATTCCATCGGCGCAGGAATGCTGATCAATAACGGCGCTGCAAAGATCGATATAAAACGGACGCTGAAATCTCCTCCCGTCGCAGCGCTCGTTATCGGTATTATCTGTATTCCTTTCGGGGATAGTATCAAACTCTATTTGCCGCCAGTCTATCGGATAGTAAAGCTGATTATGAGTATTTTAGGGATGGGCGTACTCGGCATGTGGCTTGCCAAGATTACGCTGGAGCTGAAGGATTTAAGATTGACGCTCAAGCTGGCATTACTGCGGGCAATTACGGTTGCCTGTCTTATGACGCTGTTTATCTATATCGCAGGGCTACTGCATTTGGAGCTGATAACATCCAATAAACCGGCGCTGTACATGATCTGCATTTTGCCGCCTGCCGCCAATATTATCGTACTGGAAACGCATTATTGCCATACGGGAAAATCTGCGGGACTTACCGCATGGGGAACGCTGTTAAGTTTAGTGCTTATCCCGATATATATTGTGGTAACAAAACTGCTGTTTTAAACCATGGCAAACGCATCAGGCTGTTTTTTTAATAGCCCCGCAGAAGCGGTTAAACCGTTTCCCAGTTTTTGACGTATCCTTCCAGCTCATCCAGCATTGCAAGAATGACGGGTTTGTTTTTTTCAGAATAGTTTTCAGCTTCTTTTCCCAGCTTTTTAAAAAACGGAAGCAGCGGGCGCAGTTTCGCTATAGGTACCTTTGTCGGATGATACGTTATCAGCACGCTTCCGGTAACGGGATTATGCTCAATCTCTTTGATGATTGATGAAAGCGCCGGAGCTTTCAGGATGGATAATGCCCGCTTGGTGATTGCGGTGTCTTTAAAGACAGGTGCCCGTAGCCGTATACGGCCGGGGAAAAAGCCGGTAATCATCGCGTCTCCTTTAACAGCTTTTGCATGGCTTCGATACTGACGGCAATGGTCAGCGAATTATGCAGCGTCGCCGCGAGCGCGGGCGGGATAAGACCGAACATACCGGCAAACAAGAGCAGTGAATTGCCGCCGATAATCAGCTTGTTGTTTTTATCTATCCGTGAAAGAACTTTTTGACCGAGCTTCCGTACCGTAATTAAACCGGAAAGTCCGTCGTCGGCCAGTACGATATCGGCGGTGTCTCCCGCAATGGAAGAACAATTGCCCATCGCAATGCCGACATCCGCGGCGGAAAGCGCAGGCGCGTCGTTGATTCCATCACCGATCATAATCACCTTGTGTCCGGTATCTCGTGCTTCCTGCACATAGCGAACCTTATCTTCCGGCAGCGTCTGCGCATGATATTCCGTGATACCGGCTTGAGCTGCGACTTTTGCCGCCGCCTGTTCGGCATCGCCCGTAATCATAACGCAATTACACACACCCAATCGTTTCAGCTCGAAAACGGTTTCGGCTGAGCCTTCCCGTGCGGGGTCTCCAATAGTCAAAATACCGGCGAGCTGCCCGTCAACCGCCAAGTAGAGTAAAGAATAGCCTGATTTTTCCGCAGACTTCTGCACGCGGGCAATGGCTTTGGAGGTCGGAACTTTTTCATCTTCAAAAATAAAATGAGCGCTTCCAATACAGAGCCGTTTACCCTCTAACGAGGATGCAATACCGTGCGCTACAATGTATTCCACTTTCGCGTGGCGTTCGGGATGCACAAGGTTTTGTTCTTGAGCTGCTCGTACCACGGCTCTTCCCAGCGGATGCGGAAAATGTTCTTCAAGGCAGGCTGCGAGCCGCAATGCTTCGTCTTTTGTAAAGGAGCCGAACGGATGTACGTCCGCCAAGACCGGTTCCGCATAGGTAAGGGTTCCCGTTTTATCGAAAATGACGGTATCGGCAAGTGCTGCCGCTTCCAGATATTTTCCGCCTTTTATCGAAATACCGTGCTCCGCCGCTTCCTTCATTGCGGAAAGAACGGCAATAGGCGCGGCCAGTTTCATCGCGCAGGAATAATCGACCATCAATGTTGCAACGGTTTTGGTGATATTCCGTGTAAATAAGTAGGTTAAGCCGGTCAGCAGGAAATTGAAGGGCACTACTTTTTCTGCAATATGTTCCGATCGTTTTTGAGCGGCGGCTTTTAAGGATTGCGAGCGGTCGATCATCGCGATGATATTATTTACCTTTGTGTCCGAGCCGACCGTGCGTACGCGGATGTACAGTTCCCCTTCCAAAAGAACGGTACCTGCAAAGACCGTGGTTCCGCTTTTTTTTTCTACCGGCAGCGATTCGCCGGTAATGCTCGCTTGGTTTACGAGTCCCTCACCTTTTTCAACATTCCCGTCCGCAGGGATTTGACTGCCGGCGCGGACAACGATAAAATCATCTTTTTTAAGCGCGGCAGGCGGGATTGTCCGTTCTTGATCTTCTTCGATAAGATGCACCGGCTCGTTTGAAATCAAAAGCGTTTGTGCCAGATTATTGTACGATTGCCGGCGGGTCAGCTCTTCAATTTCTTCTCCCATGTCGAGCAATGTTGCGACAAAACGAGCTGTTTGTGCCTTACCGTCAAGAACGGCAACTGTCAGCGCCGTTGCATCGAGTAAATCCGTGCTAAAGAATTTTCCTGCAAAGATGGACTGCCCCGCTTTGACAATGCGCGGTACAATTCTTTTGTAGAGCAGCACATTGCGTATCGGCATCGGAAGGAGCGCTCGTACGGTAACGTCAAAGAGCGTGGATGCGAGCACATCGAAGATGCTTTCCGGCATAGGGATTTTTGCAACGGATGCGAGCAGGCTTTCATCGGATAGGTACTTATTGGAGAGAACCCGGAATAAGGCGAGCACCTCCGCTTCCGAAAGGGTCGTTACGTCGTAGTAAACCAAGAAGGAGCAAACTTTGGGATTAACTTGAATATCGTTTATGCCGTCTTGTACCGCGATGAGCGTCTGCGCAAGAATAGCTTGCCGCGGCGAAATTTCAGCTGCGCTGTAGTGCAGTCTTATTCTGCCGGGCAGGGAGTGTTTAACGGTTATGTTCATCGATAGATTAATAAGGAAAAAACTTTTATGCGTTTTGCGATTGGTTGTATGCAGCTTCGGCTGCGATATCCTGTGCGTCCTCTTTAACGGATTCCATAAATACAACCGCGTCCTGTTTGAGCTGCATACCCTTTTCCGTAACTGCTACACAGGCTTTACGGAATGCCGGAGTTCGAATAAGAGCAGCTGCGGCAAATCCCGCTGCAACACCTACACCGAATGCAACCCATTTATTGGAAAACATATCCTACCTCGCTTATTTCATGCTTAAAATCCGCCGTCAGTTTTGCTGATAAGGCGTTTTCGTATTTCCTACGATACCAGCTTTTTGTAAAAAACGCAATAAGTTGTTTCTCTCGTTATCGGTGCATTTTTTTCAAAGGCGCAGGACAAACGCATCAGGCAGAGTAGATAAAAATCGCGGAAAAATTGAGACTGTGAGGGCATTTGAACCGTCGTCAACAGTTGCCCTGTCGGCGATTCCTTGACACGGTATAGCAATATATGATATTATCGTCTTCGTCAACTTTCCCCGGTTGTGTAATGGTAGCACCGCAGATTCTGGTTCTGCTTGTGGGGGTTCGAATCCTCCCTGGGGAATACGCAAAAAACCTCTAAAAATGCTCATTTTTAGAGGTTTTCGCTTAGTAGAGCAATCGATGCTCTTTTGGGTCCCTTCGTCTATCGGTTAGGACATGAGATTCTCAATCTTAAAAGACGGGTTCGATTCCCGTAGGGACCGGTTCTCTCCTTTGTGTAAAATTTTGTGCAGCTGTGTTATATATGCAAACCCCCTCATTTTTCCTATAATGCTTTTTATGAAGAAATTTACCGGTTTATCTGTCTGCGATGGTTTAGTTGCCTGCACTCTTGTGTGTATCCCGGAAAAAATCGTGCAGGCGGCGCCTATCTATGCAATTACCGCGCAAAATATTCAACATGAACAAGAGCGACTGAGAGCTGCGGTGCAAGCTGCCCAAGAGGAATTGAGTCATGCTCTTGCCGAATATAAGGCAGCAGATACTCGCACTCCATCCTCGGAACAAGCTATTTTGGAAACGCATCAAACGATGCTTGCCGACGAAGAGTTTATGCGTGCGATTTATACGGAAATCGAAACTTCACTGATGAATGCCGAAGCGGTACTCAAACGGAAATTGGATGAAGTTATCGCCATGCTGACCGCTTCGGGCGACAGCTACCTGTGCGAACGAGCTGTGGATATTCAGGATGCGTACGAATCGGTTTTTTCTTATTTAAATCCGCAGTATAAACAAACGCCTTCTCGGTTTGCCGGTGTTCAACCCGATTCTCTGCTCGCGGCACGGGTGTTTAAACCATCCGAAGCGCTCGAAATAAAAAAACTTACCCCCTGCGGTATTATTATGGAAGAAGGAGGCGCAACCAGTCATATCGCGATTATGGCACGGGCGTGGAATATTCCGACACTGATTGCCGTTAAGGGACTTATGGATTCGGCAAAGAGCGGAATGTATGCCGTGCTGGATTCTACAAATGGAATACTGATTTTGGAACCCGATGCGGAAACTGTTGCCAAAATAGAAGCCGTCGGCAGTGAGCGGATTGAAGCAACCGGAGAAGAGCAGGATTATACGCAAGTGTATACGCAAGACGGCATTCCCGTTCATTTGAGCGCAAACATCGCTCTTGCAGAAGAATCCGCATTACCGGCTGTACAGCATGCCGCCGGAATCGGGCTTTTTCGGTCTGAATTTTTATTTTTGGGAAACACGGATATCCCCGATGAAGAGCATCAGTACACAACATACCGCACCGTTTTGGAACGAATGGGTTCAAAACCGGTGCTGATCCGCACCTTTGATGCAGGTGCCGACAAGATGCTGAAAGAGCAGGAAAAACTTCTGGAGCGGAATGCACTTCTCGGCTGGCGGGGAATTCGATATTGTCTGGATCGTCCCGAAATTTTTAAGCCTCAGTTGCGGGCACTGCTGCGGGCGGGGCGTACCGGCAACCTGCATATCCTCCTTCCGATGATCTCCTGTAAACAAGAAATCACTGCAGTGCGTAATTTGATTAAAGAAATTGAACAGGAATGCGAGCAAAAGCAAATACCGTATAAAAAAAATATTCCGGTGGGCATTATGATCGAAGTACCTTCCGCCGCGATCACTGCCGACCTATATGCACCGGCGGTTGACTTTTTTTCTATCGGTACCAACGATCTTATTCAATACACAATGGCGGCAGACAGGGAAAATCAGACCATTGCGCATTTAGCCGACTGTTTCCAACCTGCGGTACTGCGACTTATCCGCCACGTTATCGAGGCTGAACCGCTTCTGCATCGCACCGGTGATGCGTGTGGCGGGTTTGTATCCATGTGCGGCGAGATGGCTTCCGGTGCAGAGGAGGTTCCGCTTCTGCTCGGTATGGGATTGCGCAGGTTCAGCATGGCGGCACAAAAAATACCGGAGATTGCGCAACGGATTGCCTCTATTAGGATTGCCGATGCAGAGGCGCTATACGAAGCAGTCAGTCACTTGGATAACTCCGAAGAAATTCGCCGACAAACAATGCAATGCTTTCCGCTATAGGATTCGATGTAAATAGATATTGATAGTTTCGACAACGAAGTTATCGAATAGGTCTATGCTTGGCAGAACTGTGAGAATACGGAATATTTTCAGTTATATACTCCCCTGCTTCTTTTTATAAAGTTGAGGTGTTCCGCATACTATGCTATAATCTCCGCTATGAATACCGAAAAAACGGCGGAACGGCTTCTTTCCGCACTGGAAAAAGCGATTAAAGGGAAGAAAGATGTTCTCCGGCTTTTTATTACCGCATATCTGACCGGCGGGCATGTTCTTTTAGAGGATGTGCCGGGCGTCGGAAAAACCACATTGGTAAAAACATTCGCAGCGCTCATCGAAAAAGACGGGCAGCCGGCGCGGTTCAGGCGTATCCAATGCACCCCCGACCTTTTGCCCTACGACATTACCGGCGTGGAAGTCTTTAATGCAGGGCTGAATACCTTTGAATTTATGGAAGGCCCTGTGTTCGCAGACATCCTGCTTGCGGATGAGCTGAACCGCACCCCGCCGAAGGTACAGTCCGCCCTGCTGGAAGCGATGGCCGAGCGGCAGGTAACTGCCGGTACGGTAACCCGTCCGTTAAGCCCCTACTTTTTTACGGCGGCTACGCAAAATCCTGTGGAAAGTTTAGGCACCTATCCGCTCCCCGCCGCTCAGCTTGACCGGTTCAGTATATGCCTGTCGATCGGTTACCCCGATGAAGAAGCGGAAACCGAATTGCTGCATGAACAAACGCACCTTCCTATTGCAGAACCGGAGCCGGTTACGCCCGTTGTTTCCATACAGGATATCGCAGCTTCGCGGGAAGAACAGCGGCAGGTATTTGTGCATCCCGTACTCGAAAAGATAATCGCGCGAATCGGAAAAGAGACCCGTGCCCATCCTGCGTTTAAGCTCGGCACATCTCCCCGCGCCGGTTTGCATTTACTGCACCTCGCCCGCACCTTTGCGCTTGTCAACGGACGTAATTGGGTGGAGGACGGAGATATCCGCAGGCTTGCGCCGCTCGTCCTTGCGCACCGGTGTTTGATAAAAACCGGCAACGGCGCAGCTTCGGAACTCATCAGCAGTATTACCGAAGCGGTTATCCGCACCGCCGACAAACAAACGGATTGGACAAAACCGGCCGAGGCGCAATAAGGCATGATGCGGATACGGATTACGAGGCACGGAGCGATATACACCGTGACGGGAGCGCTGCTCTTAATAAGCGGCTTGCTCCGCGGAGAGCTTTTGAGCGCAGTATGCGGCGGGTTACTCACGCTTTATGCCGGTTTCGCCGCCGCCGCTATAGCGGTTACCGCCCTGTGTTGGAAATCGGAAGAGCCTGATCTTGCCTCAGACGGCGGCGGCTTTACGGTTACTCCCGCCCGTTCCAAAACGGCACAGTCCGAATCTGCAAAGACTTTCCCGCCTTGTGTTCCCGGAACCGCAACCTTTTATACTATTGAGTTTTCACTATCGCCTGATCCTACCGCAGAAGCCGCAGAGACGGCCGCATGTCTTTCCATTCCCTTGCAGGGAATACAAACAAAATATCATCCCGAAAATCTGACCCGCGGACGGTACTTTTATAAACGACAGTATCTCAATATCCGGGACTTTGCCGGTTTTTTTGCCGCGGCATATACGCAGCCGCCTTGTCTGTCCATGCCCTACATTGTAGTACAGCCGGTGCTTCCGCCGCAAAAAACGGTATTTCCCGACCTCCGTTCCCGTGCCGTAAACGATCTTCCGTCGCAAGAGCGTACGAATGAACTCTATGAATCGCGTCCGTATTTTCCCGGCGACGATCCGCGGAAAATTCACTGGAAGCTCTATGCACACACCAATACGCTTTCCATAAAGCTCGGCGCTTTTGAACCGCCGCCGGTCAAGCGCTTAACGATATATATAGAAGAGCCGGTGTGCACGAAAAAAAAAGAACGGGCTTGGGTTGTCTCCATTTTTGACGCCTTTATCGGCCGTCTTTCCGGCGTGATTATAGAGCTGCTCAATGCCGGTATTCAATGCTCTCTTCTATTATATGATTATCCGCAGCAGTCCTTGCAGCGGTACGAGATAACGGAGGAAGCGTCCGCCGCTGCTGCACAGATACAAAACCTGCTAGCCATACCGGCGCTCCGTGCTTCACCGGAAGCGCTTCCCGACGCGGCGGAGGTCTTTAATGCAGTGCCGGACGGCGGAGGACTGTTATACTGTTATGTTCCCTCTGTGAATGCAACTCAGTCTGCGGTAGATACTCCTACTCTCGGAACCGCAGCCAAATCATTATTCAACCCGCCGCGTGCAGGGGATAGAAACGGCGCCGGAGAGCACGTCGAAGAACGCATTGGGAAAAACGCCGAGAAACACATCGCAGCTTACCAAAATACTGCCGCTTATCGAAAAATCACCGCTTACAGCCGGAGCGGCCTCGAAACATTTTTTTGTCTTACCGTGCCGCCGGTATCGGAAGAACATACGCCGCTCGATGAGCGAGCGCATCGTGTTCTTAGCCGGAGGGAGATACACCGGCTGCTGTATTCTTCCGCCGCTTCCGCACGGCAGGATGCTTTTTATCGAAAGGTGCAGGAAGCTGCCGAACGGGAACTCCGTATCTTTACCGCAGGAAATTGCCATGCAGAATTACTCTAAACCTGCCGCCGTGCTTCGTATGTGCTCACTCCTGCTGCTCCTTTCGGTACCGTACCGCTACCTTGTCGGTATTCTGCCCGCAGCGGCGTTGCCGGTATGGGGGCTTTGCTGCACGGCGGTAATTCACTTTCTGCATAGAAAGGGAATTCGTGCGGAAGCGGCAGTGATTATCGGCTTTTCCGCCGCGCTGCTTATCCCTGCATGTGTCCTCGGTTTGCTCGCGTTGATACCGCAGCTTATTGCGGATACCCTCTTTTTGCGCATCAAGCTGATATTCGGCTTACTTGCGTTCACCGCCTTCATCAGCGTTACCTCAACGGTACTGTTCATTTCTACCGAACGGTGGCGGCGTTATGAACCGCTTGCTGCTATTCTCGTGTTCTCCCTGCTGTTTTTTCCGCAGCAGCACTATCGACTGACAGTTTTTTCACATCCGATCTTTGCGGCGGGATTTGCCGGTGTTTTCATGTTGCTTCAAACAGCCTTGCTCTGTATTCCATTTTTAAAACGCAGACGGTGCGCAGCGTTTGCACTCATCTTTATCGGTTTAACGGCGGTTCTGCTCGCGCTCCTTATCAGAACATTTAATAAAGGCTCCGTCGGTAATAACGGCGGACTGCTCGAACAAAAACTTTTCGAGTTCGATTTTTCTCAGTTTTTGCAGTTGCAGGATGAGGTAAAAATGAACACCAATCTGGTGATGGTGGTGCATGTTGATCAGGAATATGATTCACACTTGTTCCGCCGTATGTACCTGTCGGGCTGGAGTTCGCAAAAAGGATTTTACGAAAAGCCGGCGCCCGGCGAACCGGAGCAGCCGCTGCGGATCACTCAACAACCGGCGGAACTTCCGCATCAATCTTTCCTGTGCCGCGAGCGGGTCAGTCAGGAAATATTTACCGTCAACCTCGATCCCGATTCCCTCGTCGCGCTCGATTATCCGCTGTCGGTAACGCCGTATACGGTTTGGGATACCGTGAGCTTTAAAGGCGCTTACAAGGTGGAAAGCGAGATACTGCACGGCGTGCCGCTCGACCTTATTACGGCGGAGCCTCCGTCGGGAAATCCGGCGGAGGGGCTATCGGCGGAAGCCTTGCGCTTTTATACGGCCGTAGATTCCGGCACAAAGGCGCTGCTCTTTCCTATTGCGGAATCGGTTACCACCCCCTTTGCGCTCTACTATGATAAGGTCTATGCCTTGCTCGACTATTTCCGCGAGGGCGAGTATCGGTATTCGCTTCGTCCCGGGCAGGCTCCCGACGGTGATCAGCTCCGGTATTTTGTAACCGAGTCGAAAAAAGGCTATTGCTCGTACTTTGCCTTTGCGTACTGCCTCATGCTCCGCAGCCTCGGCATTCCTGCGCGGCTCGCCGCCGGTTTTTTTCTACAGCCTGAATCGGGTATCCTCAATTATTATCCGGTACGGGCGAATATGGCTCACGCATGGGTGGAAGTCTTTTTCCCGTATCTCGGCTGGGTGGATATAGACCCGACCACCGAACAGCTTGCGGACGGTGAATCGCTCGATTTTTCTTTTCAGGCAGGCGGCGATCAATTTACGCAGCTCCTCGACGAAATCCTATTAAACCGCTCGGCGCTCCGTATCAGGCACGGCGGAACGCTTTCGGCAGCAGAAGCTCAAACCGTTGTTCAGCGTGTTTCGCAGTTCTTCAAAATGCATCGCGGAATACTGTTCTGCATTGCTGCACTCGTTGTGCTTCTCTTGTACGGCGCCTTCCGCGCCTATCCGTATCTAATTATCAGGTGTTCACGAAATAACCGGAAAATCATTCTCATGCTGAAACGGCTGCACAAGCATCCGAGCGATGTCTTTTACGCACTCACTCAAAAAGCAAAGTTTGCCCCCTCCTGTACCGACGAAGATGTTGCGATTGCAAAGCAACTCTACCGCTCGGAGAAAAAGCAGGGAAAAAACAGAGAAGCCAATCACAAGCAGAGGGGCAGCAGATGAAAGCGCAATACCGAAAATACCGGCAGACCGATAAACATCGCAACAGGCATACCTATCACAGTGGAATAATTCTCGTGTTGTTTTTGTTTCTATTACCATTGTATCTTTTCTCTGCATCGAGCACATCGAACGCTGATGAGCTGCTGCAAAAAGCGGACGCTGCGGTGCAAGCGGAAAACTGGGATACCGCTGCTGCGCTGCTCGAAGAAGGTATCGCGCGATACCCGACAAATGAGCTTTTCCAACTCAAGCTCGGCGATATGTATTTTAGCAACGGACTGTACGAACCGGCATACCGCCGCTTTACCGAAGGCCTGCGTATCAACCGATACAACATCAAACTCCTGTACGGTGCAGCGAGCGCAGCAGCGGCGTTGAATAAAGCAGAGGAGGCGCGCAGTCTCCTGCACGAATATCTTTCGTATAATCCTACCGATATTTTCGGATGGTCAACATACGGGTGGCTCTGTTTTAAAACGCACCGAACCGATGAGGGGATTAAAGCGATGCTTGATGCCCGCAGCAGCTACGGCGACGACGGCTGTATTGCGAACGCGCTCGGAAATTTGTACGGCGAACTTTTCGACTATCGGAATGCGGCGCTCTATTATCGGAAAGGCATTGAACTCGCGCTGCAAAACGATTCGCTGTACTCGGCTTCGGTGTATTCCTACAACAAGGCAATCTTGGAAACCGAATTTTATCATTTTGATCAAGCTGAAGAAGACGCCCGCAATGCTTCCGACTATTTTTCGCGCTCATCGGGATATTTGATTCTCGGAGAGCTTGAAGAGCGGAAAAATAATTTTGACCGTGCGATTGCCTATTATGCGCAATCGACAAAAGATAATTATACGCCGCTGCCGCTGATCAATCTTGCAAAAATCTATCTGCGGATGGGGCATTGGGAGCAAGCGGAACGCTATATTACACAGATCGAACGGGTTACCGACTATTCGTGGATTGCGAACTTTGGAATGAGTACGGCGCAGTTTTATACTGAGTTGTACGACCTGTATCAGACGTTATATGAAAAAAAATATGCAGCGGAAAAGATGCGGATACCTGAAAGCGCCAAGGATTTTTTTGTTCGGTCTAAAAATCTTACAAAGTATTCCGCTTTGATTCGATATTATCGAGCGGCTTTTAGTATCCATAATTTGAAATTGGCAAAGGAGTACACGATAGCGGATACGGACGGCAATACACACGGGTTGTATAAAAATAGCTTCTATTATAGGGCATTTCAGTCGGTACCGTTTAAGGCGCGGCGGTATTTACGCCGTGCGGAGGCGCTGGAAACCTCGGTTATTCCGCAGGCGCGTCCGTCATACATTGCCGAAAAAGGTATCCTGCTCCGCGATGAACAACTGTTGCGGGAAGCGCTGGATGCCCTCGACCCCGTATGGGAGAAAGAACTGCGGGAACAAGCTGCGGCGGCGCTGATACTCTGCACAAGAAACGCCGAACTGAAAACAGCGCTCTATCAAGAGTTGCTGCAAAGTAATCCCGCCTGCTTTCCTGAACATTGGATACGGCTGCCGGTTACACTGGCCTGTACCGGTGCAGACGAACGGTTTAGCAAACGAACCGAGAAACGCATCGCCGCCGCTTTAAACAAATCGTTATTTACGGTTTCCGAACACGCGCCGTTTTCCATCACGGCAGTATGTACCGAAAGCAGCATCCGGCTCAGTCTTATCGGCCAAGACGGCAGTATCTATTTCCGCTATGAACATCCCGCTTCCGTTTCCGATAAACATGAGGCAGCTGCCTGCGTCAACCGTTTCGCTGAGCGACTGTTTAGAGTTGCGGTGAGGGGAGATACAAATTCATAATTCATAATTCATAATTAAGAATTAAGA
>CAJPTT010000019.1 GCA_905373565.1 uncultured Treponema sp.
GGAAGAATCGCATCACATCAGGAATATAGAGTGCAAAATTCAAGTCGCTGTAAAAACGTTCTCCGTGTAGTAAACGGAAATTTATAGAAGATTCATGTACTATATTGAATTGCGAACTTGTAGGTTGCTTGGCCGCCGATATTCCGAAGTTAAATTCAGGTGCGCTTATCTCTAAGGCAGCAGCTGTGTATATAATCAAAAAACAAACAAAGATACGCGCTATATGTTTTTTCATTTAAAACTCCCTTTAGGGAACCTATAAAAACCATACCTGAGTTTTTCTTAAAAGATACCCATTACAGTGTCGGTATATCCTTAGAGTTGCTTTATTCCGTTTCGTAGGCGCAAAGAGAGCATCTCCAGTAAAATGACGGTACCGAAAATGACATACGTGATGATGCCGACTTCCCGTATGTCGTAATAAAGATTACCAGCCATGAATAAATAGTACCCGATACCGCCCGATCCTGCAGCAGCGCCGATTGCAACAGCATTGATAAAATTAATTTCAAACCGGAAGAACGTCCATGAAATAATGGATGTCGCAGCAACCGGAATAATCGCTTGTGTAATAATACCGGCAAAACCCGCCCCGCATGCCCGCAAAGCATCGATAGTATCGCGGTTAATCTGTTCAAAGCTTTCGGAAAAAACCTTTACCAGATAGGCGATGCTGTGAAAGCACATGCCGATGACGGCAGCATCGGTACCGATATTGACCGTAACCGAAAAAACCAGCACCCAGATGATTGTAGGAATTGCACGGATAAGTGCGGTGATAGTGCGGATGATTTTTGCAACAGTTGGGGGAGCGATGTTCCGAGCTGCACCGAGCGCCAAGAAAAACGCGATAACGGCGCCGCCGATTGTCGTTAAAATCGATAGTGCAAAGCTGATACCGAGAGAGTAGACGAGTTCACCGATCGGTAAGTGATCCGACCGTTTCGGCTGCAAAAACAGGATGCGGCTGTAGTGGAGCAGGTCATGCCATGCGTCTTTCCAATTCAGTGTTTCTTGTGCAAGCAGAAAAATTCCCCGGATACTGATGGCGAAAAGGATAATAAATACGATATACAGCGTCCATTGCTCTTTTTTCGGCAATCGGCTGCGGTCAGTACGGATACGTTTTTTCATAGTAATATCCTTCGTACCGTGTTGGAAATGCTGTCGATGCAGAGTACGAGTATCATCAATACACAGATGATCAGCCCCGCTTCGGGGTAGCGGAAGCTCTTAAAATACAAATTGAAGAGAAAGCCGATTCCCGTGCCTGTTAAAATACCGATCAACGCGGAATCTCTGACGTTCGTTTCTATGGCATAGAGCAGCCACGACAGAAAAAGCGGGAGCGTATTGGGCAATACACCGTGAATGATGATCGGAATATACGGCACACCGGCCGCTTCCAAGGCCGTATAGGATTCTTCGGCATGGGAATCGATAATTTCGGTAAAGGCTCGTGTTAAATGTCCTGCAGTGATAAAAAAAAGAGCTAAAAAGCCCGTTACGGCATTTTGTTTAAAAGATAGCAGTAAGAGGATAGACCATGCAGGAAGCGGGATGTTTCTAAAAAAAGATGCTAGGCCCGCACAGGCAATGCGCAGTATACGGAAGCGGCCGGTAGTTTGAGAACCGGCGATTGCCGCTAGACATGCAACGCAAAAGGCAGCGGTAGAAGCCGTTACCGCGATAACGGCTGTATGCAGCGAAGTTTTAAAGATGAGCCGCAGTACCGAAAGCGATTGTGCGGAAGGCAAAAAGTTTCTTACCAGCCAATACAGTCCTCGCGGGATGCCGGTCAACGCGTTCCATGCCGTAAAATCGGTCATAATTGCCGAAGCAACATATAACGCTGCGGCAGTGAAAAAAATAGTTAATGTTCTTAATTGTTTTTTCTTAAAAAAAGCTTCAGGTGAGGATTCGGGATAATGCAGAGATTCAAAAAACGGCCGTTGCAGGCCTGTCGGAAGATCAAATTTCATGGCGGGTTTTCTTTTCCATATGTGATCCGGACGTAAAAATACGATGCAGCGCTTCTTCCGAAAGTTCTTCCGGCTTTCCGTCAAAAACTACTTGTCCGTTGCGTAAACCGATAATTCTGTCGGAGTACCGTTTTGCATATTCCACGTGATGCAGATTCATAATGCAGGTGAGTTTTCGGGTTCTGACTATTTTTTCGATATAATCGAGGATACCCTGTGAGCTTTGCGGATCAAGCGAAGATACCGGTTCGTCGCATAAAAGTATTTCCGGATTTTGCATCAACGCCCGTGCAATGCCGGTACGCTGTTTTTGGCCGCCGCTTAAATCCGCACACCGCTGATAAAGGTAATCGGAAAGGCCGAGTTCTTTGAGTGTTTCCAGCGCCCGTTCTTTTTCTTCCTGCGGATACAGCCCGAGCAGGCTGCGGTAAAGCGGCAGTGCGCCGAGACAGCCGTGGAGCGTGTTTTCAAGAACAGTAAGCCGTTCTACCAGATTGTAGTTTTGAAAAATTATTCCGATTTTTCTGCGGAGTTGCTTTAAGCGGCGGCTGTTCATTTTCTGCAGTGATTCGCCGCTTATTTCGACCGTACCGGCGGTGCAGTCGATGAGTCGATTGATACAGCGGATAAAGGTTGTCTTGCCCGCCCCCGAAGGTCCGATAACCGAAACCATCGTCCCCTGTTCAATCGTAAGATCGATGGAATCCAGCGCAAGTCTATCCCCTGCATAGCGCTTTGAAACATTCTTAAAGGTAATCAACAGTTCAGACCTTGTCAGGCAGCTGTAGAACAGTCGCTGTGTTTATATTCTTTAATTAACATCAAGTAAGATGCTAGATGATACTACTTTGTAGAATTTCTAAGCTCATCATACCAGGCATCATCGGTAGCAACCAACCGTGTCTTTTCGGAATATTTAGGGTATATGCCTTTTTTGCCGGAATCTTTTACATTAAAAATACCGGGATTATTCGCTGTCTTATCCGATGTCAACGCATCCCGTATTTTTTGTATATCGGAAGCGGAAACCGTATTCATATTGACGGTAATCGGAGCATTTAAGACGGGAATTGAGCGGATTACGGTCATTTCACTGCCTGCAAAGGATGTGAATGGCTCATCGGCTCCTACGGTTACACGGTAGACGGCACCGGTTTTATAATCTTCTCCTTCGAGCAGTTCGTACACACCGATTGTCTGCGGAATGGCAAAGGCCGCCGCATCCGCATCGCCGCGGAAAAGGTTGACTTGCGAACCTTGGTGGGAGCCGGCAAATAAAACCTTGGAAAACACTTTGTCACTCAAAATAAGGTCGTCTGTATTATCAAGAGAAAAAACAGTCGCTAAAATACGAGCGGGAATAACAAAACCCGATGTGGAACTTGCCGCTACAAACGACATCCGCTTGCCGCGCAACAGGCTTAAATCGAAACTACCGTCGGCTTTTTTATAGCTTTCGGCATCTTTCCGTTGTACGCCGATAAAGCTGTAATATTTTGCATCATCAAGTGTTCCGCTGGGGCCTGAATTCGTTACAACAGGGATAACGGCGTTGTTTCGTTTGTGAGCGGTCAGGTATCCTTCCGCACCGACATACGCCATATCGGCCTTACCGGAAACGAGCGCTTCCAAGGCGATGTTATAATCGGTTGTCGTGAGGATTTCGACGTCCCGCCCGACAGCTTCCTTTAAAATTTCTTGGAATGCCGCACGCGCATCTTTCATCGATTCGCTTGACTCATTCGGATAGAAAACCATTTTGAGCGGTTTTTGCTCCGCTTTGCCGCATGAACAAACAAGTACGGTTGACAGGCAGAATACAAACAAGAACGGCTTGATGCGGTGCAGCAGGTTTCCAGCCGGTGAAGTCTCATAAAATAAAAAAGATTTCATCACTTTCTCCAAATTTAAAAAAACGTTAAAAATTATTTTTTTAGCGATTTTTTGATTTAATTATGTACGTCAGTCTACTATAATTGAAGTCTTTATGCAACTGCTTAAAATATTTCTGATGCGTTTGCCCTGCAAGTGCAATACCGATAGTATTATTCTCTCTTTTGTGCTACTATCGCCGCATGATCGGCTTTTTTCTCAAGAAAAATTTTTTTGACGGATGGGATAATTTTCTTCCACTCGCTCTTTTCAATATTGCGGTTATACTGATTGTTTCATCGTTTTTCGGTTTAGCTTATGTGCTTTCATCAATACCGGTACTGTCCTTGCTGAGCCTGTTTGTGTGCATCCTGCCGGTGGGCATTCTGCTCTTAGCTTTCTCTAATCTGATGTCCCGTATTGCCGATTATAAGTCTTTTTCATTTAAAGAAATCGGTGAAGAAATAAAACATATGTGGCGGCATGGCATTCTATTCGCATTAATCGAAACTTTTTGTTGGGTTGTTGCCGGAGTTGCCGTCCCCTACTATTTTTCATTCCGAAATTTCTTCGGTCTTTTTCTCGGAGTCAGCGTCGTATGGATTTTTACAGTGATACAACTGTCGCTGTTGTGGTTTTTTCCGATACGAAGCAGACTTGAATCGAATTTTTGCAAGTGTCTTAAAAAATGCTTTATTGTATTTTTCGATAATACCGGATTTACGCTTTTTATGGTGCTGTACAGCACTGTCCTTATCATACTGACGCCGTTTTTAGCTTTTTTGATGCCGGGGTTTTCGGGGTTGTTGCTTGCATGGAACAATGCCTTTAAGCTAAGAATGTATAAATATGATTGGATGGAACAGCATCCCGAAATACCAATTCAGACTGCGCGGAAACAAATCCCGTGGGATGAATTACTGGCGGAAGATCGGGAAACGGTCGGTAGCCGATCTATTCGAAATCTTATTTTTCCGTGGAAAGACTGATGAGCATAGCTGTGGGGATGTCTCAAAAGTTGGTTACTTTTTCGACATCCCCGACGAGTTTAAAATTAAGTCTTTATACAGTAATGACTTAATTTTAAACATCGCATCTAAATCTAAGGAAACTGTCCAAAAACTGAAGTTTTTGGACAGCCCCGTTTCCAATACTAAGGAGGATATGATGAGTATTCATATCGGAGCAAAACAGGGCGAGATCGCCGAACGGATTTTGTTGCCGGGCGACCCGCTGCGGGCAAAATTTGTCGCCGAAAATTTTTTGGAAAATCCGCACTGCTACAATGAAGTACGCGGTATGTACGGGTTTACCGGTACGTATAAAGATGTAAAAGTTTCCGTACAAGGTACCGGTATGGGGCAGCCTTCCATTTCCATCTATGTGAATGAGCTTTTCCGTGAATATGGCGTGCAAAAGGCAATCCGCATCGGTACTGCGGGAGCGCTTCAAAAGGACATTCCGTTGCGTTCGTTAGTTATCGGGATGAGTGCTGCGACCAATTCCGGAACAAATACGCTCCGTTTCCGCGGTACTCAGTTTGCGCCCACGGCAGACTGGAAACTCTTAAAACATGCGTACGATGCGGCTGTCCGGCTCGGGTACAATCCGTTGGTCGGGGCTATCGCCTCTTCGGATGTGTTTTATGACGAGCTTGAAACGTGGAAACTCTGGTCGAAGTACGGTCTTTTGGCGATTGAGATGGAAGCCGCCGAGTTGTACACCCTTGCTGCACAGTATAAACGGCAGGCGCTCGCGCTGCTTACCATCTCCGACAATATGGTTACCCATGAAGAAACCACTGCGGAAGAACGGCAATTGTCTTTTACCGCGATGATGCAAACCGCGCTTGAGGCAATTATCGCCGAATAAATCGAAAGAGAACGGGGATGTCTCAAAAGTCGGTTACTTTTTCGATAACTCATTCCCTACTTTTTTGCAAAATTGTAAGCCATTTTGTTATTGGTGATGCATATATATGGTATGAATATCATCAATAACACAACGCTTGATGGCGAAATCCCTTACCTTTTTGAACCGGAGGAGGCTCTTCCCGATACGGAAAGCTGCCCCGTGATTTTTGAATCGGATAATCCCGAATACAGCTTGGAAAAAACAGCTGATGCCGTTTCAATCTGTGCGCAGACCGTATTCGGGATTCCGACGCTGTATCCGTGGCAACGGCTCGTGATTGCCAATATCCTCGATGCCGTACACGCCGCCGAAGCAGTCGAAGCTGCGGCATTGCCGGTCGGAAATGCCGCAGAGCCGGCCGAAATTTCTACAGCGCCGTTCGGATCCGCGGTACCGAACGCAGAGGATTACTTTCCGTCCGCCACCGGAGAACCCTTGAGCGAGCTTTACGACGAGGATGGTGTATTACGGGGCAGGCAGATCGTCTTGCTGCCGACCGGCGCGGGAAAATCGCTGTGTTTTCAGGTGCCGGCGCTGCTGTTGGATAAACCGACGCTCATTATCTATCCGCTTTTAGCCTTGATGAGCGACCAGATGCGCCGGATGTGTGAGGGTAATCTTGAACCGGTTTTATTTCGCGGCGGTCAGGACAGGCAGGAACGTGCCGCGCAGTATGCCCGGCTTGAAGGCACGGACGGTAAACCTCCTGCAAAACTCATCATTGCCAATCCCGAAATTCTGATGCAGGAAGAAGTGTTAAACCGTATTGCAAAGCGCGGTATTGCTCACCTTGCCATAGACGAGGCGCACTGCGTCAGTGAATGGGGAGACAGCTTTAGACCGGCTTATCAAACGCTTAAGCAGGTTATTGAAACGTTGAAACCTCCTGCCGTTACCGCTTTTACCGCGACGGCGGGAAACGAGGTATTAAAGCGTATCGGCGAGCTGCTTTTTGACGGGCAGGCACATCTGGTGCGCGGCGAGTCGGATCGTACGAATATCGCCTATTTTGTACGGCAATGCCGCGTAAAGGCGCCTGCCCTCCTGCAGGAGGTTATACAGCGGCAGCGTCCGATGGTTATTTTCTGTGCGACGCGGAACGGTACGGAACAAACCGCTGCGTTTTTACGCTATACGCTGCGGGATCGGTCAATCCGATTTTATCATGCCGGTTTGCAGCGGGACGAAAAAGATGAGGTAGAACAATGGTTCCATAGGCACGACAGTGCAATATTGGTAACTACCTGTGCGTGGGGCATGGGCGTCGATAAAAAGAACGTACGCACAGTGATTCACCTGAATGCGTCGCCCACGGCCGAAGCTTATGTACAGGAAGCAGGAAGGGGTGGGCGGGACGGAAATCCCGCGCAAGCGGTGTTGCTGTGGAGCCCGGAAGACAAGGCGCGGATTGCATTGTTACCCGAAAAGCAGCGAAAACGGGCGGAAATCCTGGCGACCTTTGCCGAAAGCGGCCGATGCCGGCGCGAGGTGCTGCTCGAAGCCCTCGGAGAAGCGCGGGCTGTTCCGCTCCATGCAGGGGACGAAAGCATTGCCTGTTCCGGGTGCGATATATGCAGCGGAAGTGCGTTGCTGTATCCGCAAGACGAGCAGGAACTGATCAAATTTGTCGCAGCCAATAAACGGAAATTTACTGAGTCGCAGCTTATCCGGCTGTTACACGAAAATCTTCCGCTCTGGCGCGCCGGCGACATTAGCAGCCTCGTTTCGCAGCTTATCCAAGAGCGGAAAATCCGCCCAGCTAATGCCCTTTTTTGGAAGGGCGCTCTTACGTGCTAGACTCCTCTTTTGAAAATACGGGGAGGTAACCGCATCACGATGTGTGATGCCATCTCCCGACAAGGCGCACCGTAATCGGGATGGTGCAGATAAGCCCGATGCTTCCGGCAACTGCGCGCAGTACCTCGGAGGCTAAAAGTTCGAGGTTGATAATTTCGGTAAATCCGTTGGAGAATAGAATGAATAGCAGCAGTACCGGAATGGAGGTACTGACATACGCCAAAATCAGTGTGTTCGACATTGAGCCGATAATGTCTCGGCCGATATTCATGCCGGATTTTATCAGTTGCTTTTTTGATATGTCGGGGCTTACAGAAATAATCTCCCACATTGCCGATGAGATGGACATTGCCACATCCATCACCGCGCCGAGCGCACCGATCATAATACCTGCAAACAACAATCCTTGATAGTCAATCCTACGGTGCTGCGGTATAAAGGCAAGCATTTGCGCGTCCTCGTTTCCAAGCCCTGTCAGCATGAGTATCTTACCGGCAATAAATGCGAATACCCCTGCGATGATAACGCCGCCGATTGTACCTATGATGGCTGTATATGTTTTTTTATTGTTGCCGCTGATGATTAGCAGCGTGATAACCGTTGCGGAACTGCATACGGCGAGCGCCAATAAGATCGGATTAAAACCCCGTATAATGCACGGGAGAAAAATACCGAAAATAAGACCTACGGTAATGCCGAGCGTAATCAATGCTTTAAGGCCGTTTTTTTTGCCGACGATAATAAGCGCCGCTGCAAAGAGTACGATGAGTGCATAGACTTTTGTGTCCCGTGCACGCTCGTAGATTTTTAAGTTTATTATCTTTCCGGTTTCTTCATCTTCGTCCACCTGCAGTATCATTTTTTCATGGAGCCGGAAGATAAGCCGGTACGGAATTGCCAGTTCAATAGTGTTGCGGACGGTATAAACTTCACCCTTATGCTTGCCGGTTAAAATTTCTATTTTTAAATGCTGATACCGGAAGTCGGATTCAATCGGAACATCCGGCCTGCTTTCCGCAAGGTCATCATATACGATTTCAATGACGCGCGCTTTTACCACCTGATTCTTCGGCAGATTAAGTTGCGTGTCGTAATATTCCGCCAATCCGGCATCTTTTGCATCCGTTTCGGCGTTTGTATTTTTTGCAGTATCTTGAGCATAAAGCTGAAGACATACGGATATGCAGGTAAGTGCCAGAAGTAAGATTTTTTTAGACTTTAAGTAAATATTCGTTTTCCTCATAATGTTGGGATAATCGCTCTACAAAATATAATGCCGGTTATAGCAATTGTATACTATAACCGGCTGATTACCTATTAGTTAAGTGATTCTACTTCGGCGAGGGAGAGTCCGGCAATTTTGCAAATATCACTGAGCGGATAGCCCATAGTAAGCATCGTTTTTGCCGTTTCGAGTGCTTTTTGATGAGCGCCGTGTGCTTCGCCTTCAGCTCTACCTCGTTCAAGACCTTTTCGCTCAGATTCGCTTATCATTGATAGCCGGTCGCTCTCATATTCCCACGCTGCCTCATACCGCTTACGTTCTTGCTCATCCAGATAAAAGATATCCATCACTCGATTTGCCTTCGTCATTACCGGATTTCCCTGTGCTAGCATTTGCCTTACCTCCTTATCGTCTGTTTTGATAAACATAAGCCATTTCTCTAAGCTTGTCAAATTATTTTTGTTGAGCTTTGTTAGATCTAAAAAGTGAATCTCTAAGAGTTCATCCAAGAGTGTTTGTTCCTCACTTTCCCGTATCTGATACATCGAATGCACCTTGCGGCTCAATTTAAAGGGACTGTTCAGTACATTGATTGCGATACATTTTTTCAAGTTTGAATACTGGAATCCACTGATAAAATGCTCATGGATTAACTTTGAACAATAAAAAATACTGCGCTTCGGATAGTAATCAAAGTAGGTATTCTGCATTTCCACATCGATTTTGCGGCCGTCGTGTAAGCGAATTTTTATATCGAGCCGTCCGATTTTATCATTATAGAAGCGAGGAAGCTGTTCACTGTTTTCGATACGGACATCATCAAAGTCGTCCTTGCTCAACTGCGTCACCAAGGAAAGAAACTCAATCATGATATCTTTGTTCTCTTCAGTTCCAAAGAGCTTCTTAAATGCATAGTCATTCCGGGCGGTGAACTGCATTAGGACGTTAGGTAATTTTTTCATTCGCACCTCCTACAGTCCTATATGACTTTTGAAGGTTTTTGGCTGGAAAAGATCAGAAAAGTTTTACATTTTTTAACTATAGAGATCGGAAAGAATTCGATAATAGGTAACGCATCCGCATAATTACTAAGCTTCCATATTTTCCCCGCGTTACCAATGAGCGAATTATGCATTAAAAATCAACTGGGAACCTCTAAAAACTTGATCGTTTTTAGAGGTTCCCTCGTACAAATCAGTTATTTGCTGATATCTTTGATGTAATCCGGAGCTTTCGGCGTAATAGTTTTTGCCGCTTTAATTTCGTCGATTAGGGCATCACGAATCGGAACGTATGTTTCGACGACGTTCGTTGCCTTCGAGAAGTCGTATTTATCGCCGCCGGTAAACATAAAGTCATTGACAACAACCTTATATGTTTTATCCATATCGAGCGGAGTACCGTCTGCCAATGCGATAGAAGTTACTCTGCTTTCAAAAGGCTTGGTACCGTCGTATTCAACCTTTAATCCTGCAAACTGTCCGTCTGTGATATTCGGGTTCATAATACCGTGATCAATTGCCTTTTTGATTTCCGAACCGGGGAGATCGAACACCACCAAATAGTTGTCGAACGGCATGATTTCGTACAGATCGCCGACGGTAATATTTCCCGCTGCAAGCGTTCTGCGTAATCCGCCACCGTTTTGAATGGCGATGTCCGCTTTTCCTATTTTCCGCTGAGCTTCGGAAGCCCATACGCCGAGCAAGGTGTTGCTGCCCTTATCTTTTCTTTCGTGCGTAAACTCAGCGGCAGCGGTACCGATTACTTCGCCTAAGATCGGTTTTAAGTCGGCATCGTATTTTGCATACACCGCTTTACCGTCTTCATCTTCGACGATGGTGTCTTTATGCTTCCAAATTTCATCCAGTGCAGGCGTAATCGAAGCGATGTTTTTATTTTCATCAAAGGTGATGCTGAGTTTTCCGACTGCACGTCCGTAGCAGTAAGCCTGCAGAATCGGCATACCGTCTGCGACGCCCTGTACCGACCGGTGGCTGTGAGCCGATAATACCGCGTTTAAACCCTTAATTTGAGCAAGCGCGACTGCATTTCCGGTGATTTCTTCACCCTTCTGATCGGAATCGATGTGAGTTAATGCGATAATGGCATCCGGTTTTCCTTCTTTTGCCTTTCCGGCCAACAGGTAATCAACCCATTGCTGTCCGGCTTTAACGGGATCGGTAAATTCCAAGCCGCTGACATGTTCAGCCTTTGTGAGGGTTACCGTATCGGGATGCGCTAAACCGACAAATGCAATTTTATAACCGCCTTTAGTGATAATTGCGTACGGCTTTGCCCACGAGACAGGCTTCTTGGTGTTCTTATCGACGATATTTGCCGCTAAGAAGGTAAAATTGCCGTCTTTCTGCCATTCCTTCATATGCGTTACGCCCCAGTCGAATTCGTGGTTTCCGACTGCACAAACAGCTACGCCCATTGCCTTCATCATTGCGGAAACCGGCGCGCCGTAGGTCAAATTGGAAACGGCGGTACCTTGGTAGTTATCGCCGCCCGCTACGACAATCGTATTCGGGTTTTCCATCCGTGCAGTGTGCACATAGCCCAACAGCTTTGCCATACCGGCATTTTTCCCTTTACCGGGGCGGGCATCTTCCGCGACAGTACCGTGGAAGTCGTTGAATAGAAGCACATCCACCTGATTGTCTGGCGCCGTTGCTTCAATAGCGCTGTATTGCATCGGTACGGGCGCGGGAACATGTTCCGGCTCGGTCGTTTTACACGACGGGAACAGCATAAATGCCGCTGCCAATGCAACAAACAGTGTTTTAAAAACTTTTTTCCGTGTCATTTGCATACTCCTCTCTGTCTTGTAGTGTAAAACGGATAGTCAAAAAAAGCAACGGAAAAAGCGGGAAAAAATGAGAGTAAACGCATCAGACGTTTACTCTCAAGTATTATTTATTTTTTTACCAAGTCGGTTGCGAATATCTTTATCATAATAATAACTGAAAGCGCTGCGACAATTCCGTCAACGAGCGGCATTGCGAGCCATACGCCCCGCGCTTCGAAAAAATGCGGCAATATGAGTACGGCAGGCACAAAAAGCACCAACTGCCGTGAGATCGCTAAAATACCGGCGGGTTTCGGCTTGCCGATAGCCTGAAAGAGCGTCATATTCAATATCATAATTGCAAGCGCGGGAAAGATTATCATGGCAATAACGGCGTTGGTTTTTCCTTGTGCGACGAGTGCTGGGTTATCTATAAACAATCCGAGTACCTTTTCGGGACTGAGTAAGAAAATACCCCATGCAAGCACTGCAAGCAAAAGGCCGAAGCCGTAAAACATACCGGTTCCTTTTTTCACCCGATCAAAAAGCCCCGCGCCGAAGTTCGTACCGACAAAGGGCTGAAAACCTTGGCTTAATCCCCACAACGGAATAAAACTCAACATCAAATAGCGGAAGAACGCACCCATTAGAACCACCTGATCTTCTCCGCCGTATTTTTTCAATGTCGAATACATGACCGTTTGCTGCACCAGCGAAAGTACCTGCATAATCATCGCAGACATACCGATTGCAATGGTTTCTCCGACAATCGATTTATCCGGTTTAAGGGTTTTAAAGCGAACATTTTTGCTGAAGCACAAAAAGTAAAAAAAGCTGACCAATGCGAAAACCGCCTGTGAAATAACGGTGGCAACGGCAGCGCCGGCAATTCCTTGTTTGAACACGATGATAAACAGCGCGTCAAGCACAATATTCAGCACGGCGCCCGATCCCATAATGATCATCGCGAGCGCAATTCTTCCTTCTCCGCGCAGTACCATATTCGAAGCCTGTCCGAAGTTTACAAATATGGAGCCGAGGTACACAATCCGTAAATATTGTACCCCCATTGCGTGCATTTCCCCTTCCGCCCCGATAAGGGTGAGAAGCTGCGGCGCAAAAATGTATCCGATTATCATTACTACTGAGGACATCAATACCGACAACACCAAGACGTTTCCCATCACCGCATCGATGGTTTTTTGGTCTTTTCTGCCGACTGCACGCGATAAAATCGATGCGGAACCAATCCCGACCAATACCGCAATACCGTTATTTACCAGCGTAAAAGCATACGCAACGCTGATCGCACCGAGTGCTTTTTCGCCTACATACCGTCCGACAAACATTGCGTCGACGAAACTGTACAAACTGATTACCAGCATACCGATGATTCCCGGTACGCCCAACTGTAACATGAGCTTGAATATATTTCCCGATACAAGCTCCTCTCGTTTATCTGTCATAAACACTCCTGCAAATAACTGACGTTATCGTCGGTTATTTATCGAAAATATATACAAATAGAAATAGATTGTCAATCACACACAAACACTTCAATCTGATGTGCTTTCAGTTCGGTAAAGAATGATGCCAATAGCTCGTAATCGATGCTGTTGAGTACAAAAAGCGATTCCTCTGTAGGAGCGGTCTTTTGCTCAAGATATACTTCCAATTCCGTTAACGAATCGTTGAGCGTAATAGCAAGCTGAATGTGCACAGCGTCTATATCGGTAGACAGTATCCGCTGCGGGATACCTTTTATTCGTGCGGTTTATCGTATGATGAGGATAGCCCCAAACTGACAAAGGCACAAATAGCCAGACTCAGACCGGCGCATGAAGCATATTGGAATGTAACGCCCGTTAAAAAAACAATTTCTATAAAGATCGATGCGGATATTCTTGCAGCACTTCAATCCGGCGGTAAAGGCTATCAAACAAAAATAAATAGTATTTTAAGGAAAGCTATTACTACAGGTGATTATTAATCGATCCTGTAAAAAGATTTGTGTAAATGGCATCCGCTGAACGTGAGTTTGCGTGTCGCACGGAAGATGATGTTGTTGCATATATCAAAGAATTAAGGAAACCGCGTTGAGAGTTTTCGTAGATACCAATATCATTATTTCTGCGATACTTTTTCCC
>CAJPTT010000020.1 GCA_905373565.1 uncultured Treponema sp.
GCATATCCTCTTCCGGCAAAATACGCGCGACAATACCCTTGTTTCCGTGGCGGCCGGCCATCTTATCACCCTCGCGCAACTTACGTTTTGTCGCGATGAGCACTTTGATAAACTCATCAACTCCCGGATTAAGGTCATCCCCCTGCGATCGCTTCAAACGCTGTACGTCGATAACCGTACCTTCAACCCCATGCGGTACGCGCAGCGAAGAATCGCGGACATCCTTTGCCTTCTCACCGAATATCGAGTTGAGCAGCTTAAACTCAGGCGTCGTTTCCGACTCGTTTTTAGGCGTAATCTTTCCGATCAATATATCGCCGGAGCGAACTTGCGCACCGATACGGATAATACCTTCCGCATCAAGGTTATCGAGGCTTTTTTCCGACTTATTGGGAATATCACTGGTAATCCGCTCCGAACCGAGTTTGGTTTCACGGACTTCCGTCGTGAACTCCTTAATATGCACCGACGTGAACATATCTTCTTTCAGCACGCGGCGGGAAATCAAAATAGCGTCTTCGTAGTTATACCCATTCCACGGCACAAAGCCGACCAGAATATTGCGGCCGAGCGCGAGCTCCCCCTGATAGGTTGCAGGCCCGTCGGCAATGACATCCCCGACCTCTACGTGCTGTCCGACGGCAACAATCGGCCGTTGATGGTAACAGGTATCCTGATTGGTGCGCTGATACTTCAGCAGCGTATAGTTGCGGACTTTCGCCTCCGTTCCTTCCGGCGCATCCGATTCGATGGAAATCTTCTCGGCGGAAACGAACGTAACCGTACCGCTCCGCTTTGCTTTGATTAACACACCCGAATCATACGCGCACTTGCCTTCCATACCGGTGCCGACACGGGGCGGTTCGGGGAATACGAGCGGTACGCCCTGCCGCTGCATGTTGGAACCCATGAGCGCACGGTTTGCGTCGTCGTGCTCAAGGAAGGGAATGAGCGACGCGGACACGGAGATAATCTGTTTGGGCGACACGTCCATGTACTGCACGTCTTTTGAGCTGCGCGTCGTGTAGTCGCCCTGATGGCGACACGCAATTTGTTCGGCAGTAATCGTACCGTCGCCCTGCACTGCCGTGGACACCTGCGCAATGTAATATTTATCTTCGTCCATCGCCGAAAGATATTCAACCTCACGGGTTGCGACACCGTTCACAACTTTGACATACGGCGCTTCCAAAAAGCCGTAGTCGTTGACATGCGCATAGCTTGCCATCGACACGATAAGACCGATATTCGGGCCTTCCGGCGTTTCAATCGGGCACATCCGTCCGTAATGGGTATAGTGAACGTCGCGGACTTCAAAACCGGCGCGGTCACGAGAAAGACCGCCGGGGCCTAATGCGTTCAAACGGCGTTTATGGGTAAGCTCTGCGAGCGGATTAACCTGATCCATAAACTGCGAAAGCTGACTTGCCCCGAAAAATTCTTTAATGGTTGCAACAATAGGCTTTATGGAAATAAGCTCTTGCGGCTTAATCGTTTCAATTTCTTTTGACCCCATCCGCTCGCGCGCAATCCGCTCCATACGGAGGAACGCGGTTTTAAGCGTATTGGTCATCAGCTCGCCGACGGAGCGAACACGTCTGTTACCGAGATGGTCGATATCGTCTATCGAAGCATCGCCGATGTAAACCTGAATCAGGTACTTCATCGTGTTTACAATATCATCGAGGATAAGCGTACATTCTTCAACAGGGTGCTCGTAATCAAATTTTTTATTCAGCTTGTACCGTCCCACATGGCCGAGATCATACCGGCGGGGAGAGAAAAACATCGAAGTTAAATCTTTTTCGGCAGCCTCTACCGTCATAGGATCACCGGGCTTTAAGGCTGCGTAAACGACAGACAGCGCCTCTTCCTTCGTCGGTTCCTGCCCTTTTGCGGCGTCGACAAAACGGATTTCCTCCCGTTCAAAACAATTGATAATAACGGGAGAATCAAGACTGCCCTCTTTTTTAAAATCGATAACGGTAACTTCGGCAATATGGTTTTGTTGCAATTCATCGACAACATGAGGATGAATCTTTTCGCCGGCCTGATAAAGTGTCCGTTCTCCGGACTCATCGGCCACGGTGATCCGCTTGGCAAACACCCGACCTACCAGTTCATCGTATTCCGCAGTTCCTTCGGCGACCGGTAACACTTCGGTTTTATAAAAAAAGTCGATAATTTGCTCGCGGGTTTCATATCCCAGCGCCCGTAAAAACAGGGTTCCTAAGATACGCTTTTTCTTATCGAGCTTTGCATAAATCAGATCTTTTTTCTGATCGATTTCAAACTCAAGCCAGCTTCCGCGATAGGGAATAATCCTGCTTGAATAGACGCCTTTATCGTGAGAAAAGATAACGCCCGGAGAACGGTGTATCTGAGATACGACAACACGTTCAGCTCCATTGATGATAAAAGTACCGCGTTCGGTCATTAACGGAATATCGCCCATATAGATACTCTTACGGCGAATTTCACCGGTTTGGTTAAACACCAAGTCTATCTGAGCTTTCAACGGGATGGCATAGGTCAACCCCTTCTGCTTGCACTCATATTCGCTGAATTTAATATCGTTTTCATCAAGTGTATATGATTGATACTCCAGCGTCATATCGCCGTTCGGGCTTTCAATCGGGAAAGTAGTCCGAAACACATCCTCCAAACCGACTTCCTCCGAAGTATTCCCGCTTTGGTGTGTTCCGCGGCGTAAAAATTTTTCATAAGATGCGAGCTGAATATCAATTAAATTAGGCAGCTCCATAAAATTTTGGATATTTTTTCCGATATATTGGCGATTAACCGTTTTCCGCACAGGCATCCCGTCTTCCCCCTTCTCTCGCCCAAGCAGTTTCGCGTCCCTATTAAAACTTAGGATAAGTACGCCATACTGCATAGCACATAATTCGTCTTACAATCGACCCATTTTTAAAACAGACTTTTTAAACAGTTTTTTATTTTTATTTACTACCGTATTTTTCACCTGTTTAAACTACAAAAGCCTCCCCTATTCACGAGGAAGCTTAACATAATGTTTGAGAAAAAATCAGAGAATCAAACAATAGCCGGTTGCACAATACAACCGGCCTATATCAAAAGAATTAAGCAATCGTAATCTCTGCACCGGCAGCTGTCATTGCCTCTTTAATCTTCTCAGCTTCTTCTTTAGAAACATTCTCCTTCAATACTTTCGGAGCGCCTTCTACAAGCTCTTTTGCCTCTTTAAGACCGAGACCTGCAACGACGTTTCTAACTTCTTTGATTACGCCGATTTTCTTGCTGGGATCTGTCAGACCTTTAAGCGTTACGGTAAATTCAGTCTGCTCTTCAGCAGCTGCCGCACCGCCTGCAGCGCCACCGGCAACAACTGCAACAGGAGCAGCCGCTGTTACGCCGAATACTTCTTCCATCGACTTAATCAATTCGGAAAGTTCGAGAATTGTCTTCTCTTTGATTGCCTCAATAATTTGTTCGTTTGTTAATGCCGCCATATTATCTTCTCCTATAAATTAAAATTTTACAGCCTATACAAGCCGCACTAACGGCAGACAGGAAGACAGCGTGTGAAGCCTGACTGCCGCATTCGGAATTAAGCCCCTCTAAAAATTGAAGTTTTTAGAGCTGCCCAATTATGTTTCAGCCGATGCAGGCGCAGAGTCGGAAGCGCCACCTTCTTTATCAACGATAGCTTGAAGAGTACGCACAAACTTTGCGGTCGTCGCATTGACCGTAGACATAAACATTGCAATAAGTTCTTTCTTGCCGGGCAATTTAGAAAATGCTTCGATTTTTGCAGCATCATAGATTTCCCCGTCAACCACTGCACCTTTTACCACCAGCGCAGGAGTTTCTTTTGCAAATTCAAATAATGTTTTCGCCGCTGCGTTTGCATCTTCGCTCATCATCGCAACTGCGGTAGGGCCGACCAAATAGTCTTTTACATCCAAATTTACGGAATCAAAAGCGATGCGTGCAAAATTATTGCGCACAACTTTGTAGGTACAATTATTTTCGCGGAGTTTTGCACGCAACTGTGTAATTTGCTCGACAGACAATCCGCGATATTCCGTAAAAATAAAAGACGAAGCAGCCTTTAAGTCATTTGTAATACTTTCAATAGCAGCCGTTTTTGCAGGCTGCGGTTTATGTGCTCGCAGTGCCATCTTATTCTCCTACCTTATAATCTACCCAGACACCCGGCCCCATCGTAGAACTGATAGAAACCGACTGAACAAAATCACCCTTTGCATCGGCCGGTTTTTTTCGTCCGATTTCAGTCAAAAGGATTGTGATATTTTCGGCGATTTTATCCGTATCCATCGAAACCTTACCGATTGCAAGATGCACAACGCCTGTTTTATCGGCACGGAATTCAACACGGCCTTTTTTAAGCTCATTGATAGCAGCACCGATATCGGCAGTAACCGTTCCCGTTTTAGGGTTCGGCATCAAGCCTTTACGGCCAAGCACCATACCGAGACGCCCGACGTCCTTCATCATATCGGGGGTAGCGACGGCAATGTCGAAATCGAGCCAACCGCCTTTAACCTTTTCGATGTAATCGGCAGCGCCGGCATACGTAGCACCGGCATCCAAGGCTTCTTTCACGCGGTCTTCTTTACAGAACACCAACACACGCTTCTCACCTCTAAACTGATGCGGCAAAACAACAGTGTCACGGACGCTTTGGTTTTTCCCCAGCTTCAAACTGACATGAACCTCGACCGTCTCATCAAATTTTGCAAACTTCAACTCTTTCACCAAATCCACGGCCTTGGAAACAGAGAAAAGAGCGGCATTATCATATTTTTTTAACGCATTGCGATAATTTTTTCCATGTTTCATTTAGCGCTCTACCTCCACACCCATACTCCGTGCAGTTCCTGCAATAATCTTCTTTGCAGCTTCCAGATCATTTGCCGTGATGTCAGGCATCTTCATTTTTGCAATTTCTTCGAGCTTTGCTTTTGACAAAGTTGCAACCTTTTGGGCTATAGAATTTGCAGAACCCTTTTGAAGATTACATGCTTTTCTGATAAGCACCGCAGCAGGCGGAGTCTTTAGGATAAAAGTAAAGCTTTTATCCGAATAGACGGTAATAACAACCGGAACAACCAAGCCGGGCTCCATCGATTTTGTGCGGTCGTTAAACTGCTGCACAAACTGAGGAGCGCTTACCCCATGCGGCCCAAGCGCGGGGCCTACAGGCGGAGCGGGCGTTGCCTTTCCGGCAGGACACTGCAATTTAATAACCGCAGCAACCTTTTTTTTTGCCATAATTATCTCCTTCTGGTATTAACGGGAAAATATTCCCTCCCATAAAATGAAAATCAAAAAAGATACTAAAACATCGTTAGATACATAAACGTTAAGAGATATTCCTTAAATCAATTCAACCTGGAGCATATCCACTTCAACAGGTGTCGTTCTTCCGAATATGGCAACCATCACCCGTAGTTTATTGCGGTCAGCCATAACTTCTTCTACAGTACCGGTGAAGGTATCAAAAGGTCCTTCTATAATTTTAACCTGCTGACCGGGAGTGAATACCTGAGCCGCACGAGCCTTTTCACCTTTAATTTCACCGGATTTTTGCAACACACTTTTCGCCTCATCTGCCGAAATAGACTGAGGACGCGCATCACCGACAACACCTAAAAAGCCGGTAACACCATGAATTCTTCTAATCGGGGTACAAACACGCTTCCAATTTACAGCAGGCAAATCCATTTCAACAAGAATATAACCGGGCAAAAACTTTCGGCGAACAACCCGCTTTTTACCGTCTTTTACCTCAGTCAATTCTTCTTCGGGGATTTTAATCTCAGAGATAACTCCGGTGGGAATTTCGCCATTCTCTATCAATAAACGTATCGCACGCTCTATTCTCTTTTCATACCCTGAAAAAATATGCAGAATATACCATTCTTTAGCCATAACCGTTCCTTAAAAGAACCAACCCAAACAAGCGACAAAGAATGTATCGACAACACCGAGAAAAACAGCGACAAGAATGGTAGAAACAATAACAACCTTCACAGCAGAAACAACATCATCACGCGTAGGCCAAACCACCTTGCGCAACTCGGCAACGCATTCTTTTCCAAAAGTAATTATTTTTGACATATCTACCCCTTTTTATGAAACAGGCCAGGAAGGACTCGAACCCTCAACATTCGGTTTTGGAGACCGACGCTCTACCATTGGAGCTACTGACCTCTATATTAAAAGCCACAGGCTATCGCAATCGGTCGGACTTCAAATACTTATTTAACTTTTGTTTCTTTATGTACGGTATGCTTACGGTCAAACGGACAATACTTGCTTAATTCCAGCTTTCCCTGAATATTCTTTCGGTTCTTTGCGGTTGTATAGTTTTTCCGCTTACATTCAGTACATTGTAATGCGATTAGCTCAACAGATGTTTTTGCTTTCTTAGCCATCACAAACCTCCTATAAAAACAAAAAAGCTTCCGAGCGGAATCGAACCGCTGACCCCAACCTTACCATGGTTGTGCTCTGCCGACTGAGCTACAGAAGCATAATGACGCTTGAGAATACCAGAAGAATAAGAAAGTGTCAAGTGAGAGTATTTCGGTTCGGAAACTTCAGTTTCAGAACAGGCTGCTGCCTTATAAGACAGGCCGTGCAGTTGCTTTCCGGGCGGCGGCAATGACTTCTTCCGCTTGAGCCTGCGTAATCCGCGCCGCGGCGGCAGCCGCTTCCACGGAAGCGGCTGCGAGCTTTTCAATACTTGAAAAGCTGCGCAGCAAACGCGCAGCCCGTTTCTCTCCGATGTGAGGCAGCTGTTCAAACTGTAAGTGCAATTCCTCTTTTGAGCGTAACCGGTTGTTGCGGGTGTTGGCGAACCGGTGCGTTTCGTCGCGTACCCGCTGGAGTACCCGTAAGGCTGCGCTCCGCCGCGGCAGTACAATCGGCTTGTTGATATGCGGCCGGTAGAGTTCTTCATTTTTTTCCGCAAGACCCACTAACGGAATATCAAGCTCCAAGGCGTCGAGTATCGCTTTAGCCGCATTTACCTGTCCGATACCGCCGTCTATCATAATCAGGTCGGGCAGCTCCGCCGCCTCGTTCAGCAAACGGGTATACCGCCGCGCCACCGCTTCCCGCATGGAGGCATAGTCGTCGATAATGCCGTCCGTAGTGCGCAACCTGAAAATCCGGTAGTTCTTTTTGTCGGGATTCCCGTCCTTAAACGAGATCAGGCTTGCAACGGTGTACTTGCCGTGCAAATGAGCGATATCGAAACCTTCGATGCGGTGGGGCGGCCGGTCAAGCGATAATATCTTTTGGAGTTCTTCCAGCGCGGGAAAGTCTCCCAGCTCCTTGACACGGCGGGCAGCGTCCTCTTTTGCGTTAAACTGCGCCATTGCAAGCGCCGCTTTATGCCGCCGAAGTATTGCGGTGCCATATACCGGAGTTTTTTCGGCGGCAACCAATGCTGTGGTTTGGATGAAATCCGTAGTGGCGGCAACCGATTCCGTTTCTTCGATGGAAGCCGCGGTAGTGTCATCAGAGGCTTGTTTCCGATCTTCCAACGGAATCGCCGTGATGTGAACTTTAACGCCGAGCCGGTCGGCAAACCATTGCTCTGCGAGTTCGTATTCTTGTCCCGCACACACGAAGATATGCGGCGGAGTCTGTTTCGGGTCGGTATAGTATGCGATTAAAAATTCGGGTAATACCTCGGCTTCATCTTTGAGGCTTTCCGTTCGGTATAAGTCCCGTCCGACAACCTTGCCGCCCCGCATTTTAAATACGGTAAAGGTGATCAGCGCCCCCTCCGCCGCCCAGCCGATATAGTCGCGGGCTTCCGGATCCATATCCTCAACGGAGTTTTGACCTCGAAGCGCCCGTACCGCCTGCATTCCGTCTCTGATACGGGCGGCTTTTTCAAATTCGCGGGCGGCGGCGGCGGCTTTCATCTTTTCCGTTAATTCGGCAAGCGGTTTTTTCACGTCTCCTTCAAGCAGCAGCGCAATTTCATCAATATCCTTCCGATAGTCGGTTTCGGAAATTTTATCCGCACAGGGAGCGCTGCATCGACCGATATGAAAATACAGACAGGGCTCGCGCTTCTTTAAGCGCTTGCATTGCCTCAGTGTATAGATCCGTTTAATGAGCGACAAAAAGTCATCAACGGCCGGCACATTGGGAAAGGGGCCGAAATATCGGGCGCCGTCGTTTTGTATCCGCCGCGTCCTGAACAGCCGGGGATAGCGTTCATTGGTAATTTTGAGCACGGGATAGGTTTTCCCGTCTTTGAGATTGATATTGTAGCGCGGCTTGTATTTTTTAATCAGATTATTTTCAAGCAGCAACGCCTCATACTCATTATCGGTTTGAATATACTCGATGCGGCGCGCACGCGAAACGAGGATACGGGTTTTTATATCCCGTTTTGACGCAAAATACGAACTCAGCCTATTCTTGAGCGATTTCGCCTTGCCGATATAAATAACGATATCTTTTTCATCTCGCCACAGATACACGCCGCTGGTTTTAGGCGCTGACAGTGCATATTGATGAAGCGCTTCACGCACATCCGCTTGTTCACTCATATCGTAAGGATAATACTAAGACCGGCGTTTGATAGCAATATCCTTGCATGGATGCGGTCTTTAAAGTATAATCCAATAGTTTAGGAAAATTTAGGAATATATATGAAAAAAATACCTCATTCTTACAATACTGTGTTTATGTTAACAGCTGTCTGTTTCGTTATTTTTACGACGACCGGCTGTTCTAAAAAGATCGGCTACGGTGTCGTCAATTGGTCGATTCCCGAATACAGCTTGACGGCATCGGATGTGGTACCGATTCTCGTCCGCTCGAATATTTCAAAGGTATATATCGCCGAGCTGAATAATCAAAAAGTAGAGATTCCGTTGTGGCAGCTTACTTTTTGTTCTTCCAAACGAGAAGCCGAAGCATATATCAAAAAGACTGCCGAATATCGTTCCGTATATGCCGCGGTAAAGCTTGACGGTCTGCCGCTTCGCTCTACACCCGACAATACAGGCAAGCAGGTATACCGTCTACGCGAAAGTCAGATTGTAAAGGTGCTTTGGAAAGGGGAAGGCGCTCAGGTTGTTGCACGGGATAAGCCTTTGGAAGGTGATTGGCTCTATGTAATGACCAATGACGGCACACGCGGCTGGTGTTTTTCCTATAATCTTTTTACGTATGATGAAGGAGAACCTTCCGTCGCACGGCAGACAACGGAAACCGCAGCGGATGAAATCCTCACTGAAATTCTGAAAAGCCGGTGGTATCCCGAATATTATCGCGATATGATTCGGAAAAAACAGATTGATCCCGAACGGATGACGGATAATTTCGGCTTCTTCCCCGGCGAAGGAACCGGCGTCGCACGCATTATGCTGAAAGATGAGCAGCTGGCCTTTTCTTATACCGGTATCACAAAAAACCGGATGGGCGCTTATCAGTTTGAAGGTTCTCCGCTCCTGATGCAAATCAGAGATTCGGATACGATTGCCGCCAATTATACCGATGATAAGGGGCGGGTACAAATACAATACTTTATTACACTGAAAGAAAAACCGCAGGAACTTGTGCAAGCGGAAATTGAGCGTCGGAACGATGCTCTGCAAACGCTTGTTACAACCGGTCCGACATTTAATTCTGTGAATTACGGCGTCCTGCAATTTTTAGATGAGGGGCGGTTTCGTTGGAGCGGATACCAAGTGTTATCCCCGACGATTATTCCTAAGGGGGCAGGGAATTCCGGTTCCGTGGCGATCCGATATTTTATCAGCGCTAAACTGAAAACCGAATATATGGGAATTCTGTCGTTCAAATTCGACGGCAGTGCAAACTGGATCGATTTCTTTTACACGGTATCCAAACAGGGCGTTAAACTTGAATACGTGCAGCCTGCGAATATCAGCGACGGCGTTGCTTCCGTGCGCAACCTCAATCCCGTTATCCTCTTTTTCGGGACGGAAGGAACGGAAGAGTAATGCCGTTTGTCCAACTTTCAAATATTTCTCTTGCATTCGGCGATCGCGATATTCTCCAAAATATCACGCTGGTGCTGACGCAGGGGACAAAGGCGGCGCTCACCGGAGCCAACGGCAGCGGTAAGTCTACCCTGATGAAGATTATCGCCGGGGTGATGCAGGCCGATTCCGGTTCCATTTCGATGGAAAAAAATACCCGCATTGCCTACCTGCCGCAGTCAGGTATTGTGCACAGGGGTAAAACGCTGGCAGAAGAAGCCGATACCGCTTTTTTCCGCGGAGCGCAGCTGGTTGAGCAGCTCGAAGCGGTCGGTAAGCTTATGAGCGAAGAAGCCGATGCTGCAAAGGCGGAGCGGCTTGCGCATGACTATCACGCCCTGCAAACAGAGCTTGAGCAATCCGGCTGGTATTTTAGGCAGCGGCTTGCGGATGAAACGCTGCGCGGCCTCGGATTTACATCGGAAGATTTTACCCGCTTGACCGATGAATTTTCAGGCGGATGGCAGATGCGTATTGCGCTTGCGAAGATTCTTTTGAGCGGGGCTGACATCATCATTTTAGATGAGCCGACCAACTACCTCGATATCGAAGCGCGCAGCTGGCTTGAACTCTGGCTAAAAAAATTTACCGGCGGTTTTTTGCTGGTCAGTCATGACCGCTCGTTTTTGGACGCAACGGTTAACGAAACGTATGAATTATTCAACGGAACGCTTAAACGCTATGCCGGAACTTATACCAACTACGAAAAGACGCGCGAGGTAGAGCTTGCCTCGCTGATAAAAGCGTACGCGCAGCAGCAGCTGGAAATTGCAAAAACCGAAGACTTTATCAGGAAGTTCCGCTACAAGGCGACAAAGGCAGCGGCGGTGCAGGATCGGGTAAAGCGGCTCGAAAAACTTGAACGTATCGAACTACCCGAACACTTAAAAAAAATTCACTTTAGCTTTCCGCCCGCCCCTCATTCGGGAAATATTGCACTGCAAGCCGAAGGAATCACCAAGGCATACGGAGATCGGCTTATCCTAAAAGACGCGGAGCTGACCGTAACCAAACAAGAGCGGATTGCATTAGCCGGACGGAACGGCGCCGGTAAAACCACTTTTTTGCGGATACTGGCCGGTGAAGATTCCGAGTATACCGGCTCCGTAAAGTACGGGGCGGGTATTATCACCGGTTATTTTTCGCAGGATGAGGCCGAGCGGATTACCGGCAGCGAAACCATCATCCAGCTGATGGAGCGGGAAGCGCCGACCCATCTTATCCCTAAGCTCTACGATATGCTCGCAGCCTTTTTGTTCCGCGGCGATGACATCCATAAACAGCTATCCGTACTGTCGGGCGGGGAAAAAAGTAGGCTGGCGCTGCTCCGACTGCTATTGAAGCCGCTCAATCTCCTCATATTGGATGAACCGACCAATCACCTCGACCTCCATTCCAAGGATGTGCTGCTCGATGCACTGCAGCGGTTTGAGGGGACGGTTATCTTTGTTTCGCACGATAAGTTTTTTATCCAAGGGCTTGCTACCCGCGTCCTTGAACTGACGGCCTCGGCAACGCCCGGCGCCGGTACCCGCATTAGAAACTTTCCGGGCACCTACGACTATTACCTATACCGGATTGCCGCCGAAGCAGCCGGCAGTTCCGTCGTCGGCAGTCTAAGCGGAAAAGCAGCGGATTCTTCGGGCGGCGGGAAAACACGCAGTGCTTTTTCCGGTAGCGCATCAGGTGTGCCTTCCGGTTCACAAGCGGGGATGCCGTTAGGCGGCACCGGCAGCGGTGGAGCTCTTTCTTATGAAGAACAAAAAAGGCTGCGGGCGGAGAAGCGAAAGCGCGAAAAAGAGGAAGAACGTATTTTTGCACAACTCGCCGAAACAGAGGACAAGATAAAAGAGCTGGAAGCGCAGCTCGCAATCCCCGAAGTCTATACCGACGGTGAAAAGGCTCGCAGCATTCTGCAGCAGATTCATGCCTTACAAGCAACCTCCGCTGAACTTACAGAACAGTGGGAAGCGCTTAATTAATGGGTAATGTGATAATGTGTAATTCATTCAATTGGTAATTGGAAGGTATTGATCTTGAAACTTGTCAAGTTTCTTTAATTATCCGTTCCTCATTACAGAGCCCTTTACAGCGCGGCTTTATAAATTGCGAGAACATCGGCTGCCGTTAAGGTTTGGAAGCCGCGGATTTTCCCGCTGCGGCTCCGGTGCATCACAGCCGCTTCCGCCATCTCTTTAAGATGCTCTTCACCGATACCCACCTCATGCAGCGTCATCGGGATACCGAGCGACGCAAAAAATTCCGATGTCTTATCGATAGCGGCGTTTGCCGTTTTATACACATCCGCATCTGCGGGCAGCCCCCACACATTGACGCCGTATTCGGCAAGTTTATGCACGGTATTGTCGTTCAGTACATGCCGCATCCAGTGGGGGGTCAGGATTGCAAGCCCCGTTCCGTGCGTAATGTCGTAAAAGGCGCTCAGCTCATGCTCCATCGGATGAGCCGACCACATCGTCATTTTTCCGCAACCTAACAAACCGTTAATTGCCCATGTCCCCGCCCACATCAAATTGGCGCGGGCCTCATAATTATCGGGTTCCTTCAGCGCAATGGGGCCGTAATGGATACAAGTCTTGAGTACCGCTTCGGCTAACCGGTCTTGCAAGTAAGCCCCGTCGTCCAACGAAAAATAACTTTCAAAGGTATGGCTCATAATATCCGCAGTGCCGGCAGCCGTATGCGCTTTGGGCACCGAAAAGGTGTAGCACGGATCCATCACGGAGAACTTAGGCATTGCAAGCGGAACTTCAAAGCCGAGCTTTTCCTTCGTTTTAAAGTTGGTAATAACGGCTCCGCAATTCATTTCGGAACCCGTCGCTGCAAGAGTCAAAACAGTGCCGAGCGGAATAACATCCGTTGCGGCTGCTTTGTGAGTAACAATGTCCCATGGCTCACCGTTATAATGTGCACCGGCCGCAATTGCCTTAGCGCAATCGATGGAACTTCCCCCACCGACAGGAAGGATAAAATCAAGTTTATGTTCCCGTACCAGCGCAATTCCTTTTTCAACTTCTTCTATCCGCGGGTTGGGAGAAATGCCTGACAGTTCCGCATAAAAGATGCCCTTCGATTTTAACTGCGCCGTTATCGTATCGTAAAGACCGATTTTCTTGATACTCCCACCGCCATAGCAGAGCAGCACTCTATTGCCGTACTTTACTATCTCATCGGCAAGCCCCTCGACGCTGCCTTTGCCGAACAGTATCTTTACCGGTACATCAAAAACAAAATTAAACATCTTATCCTCCTGTTAATTAATATTTATAGAAAGAAACAGCTTTTGTAAGCCTGACTAATTAAGTAAACCTGTTCGGAAACTTCCGTTTCGGAACAGGTTACTTTGAAATGCGATGT
>CAJPTT010000021.1 GCA_905373565.1 uncultured Treponema sp.
AACTCGATTTTGCGGAGAATCCCTGACATCCTGTCAGAAGCGATATTTTGGCTTTGCCAAAATTCGTAATCAACTGATGAACAAGGAGGTTCATCAGTTGATAAAGGTACTATCTGTGCCGCTTAAAATAAACCTTTTTTACCCATTTCCTAAAATATAAAAATAAAACCTTGACTTTTCCGAAAAAGTCCCGTACACTAAAGATATGAACTTGAAAACCGTTTTGACACCTGAAACTGTCAATCTCCATTTAAAGGGAACCTCTAAAGAGGAAATTATCGATGAATTGCTTGATATGCTCGTTCAGGCAGGAAAGGTAAAAGATAAAGCAGTTGCCCGAGCCTGCGTGTTAGATCGTGAACGCAAAATGTCCACCGGCATGAAGCACGGCATTGCAATACCGCACGGAAAAACCGACTCGGTAAGCGATCTTGTAGCCTGTATCGGCATTTCAGATCATCCGGTTGATTTTGATTCACTGGATCAAGAGCCGTGTCGAATTTTTATTATGACGCTTTCGCCGATTGATAAAACAGGACCTCATTTGCAATTTCTCGCAGAAGTTAGTTTACTGTTCAAAAGCGCGGAAAAACGCCAAGAAATACTCAACGCAACTGATAAGTCCGATATTATCCGTATTTTAACCGAGTAGTAATACAGCTTCGGTACAATAATTAAACGGCTAATAACACTTGAGGAGGTTTTATGCTTGTAAATGTATTAACGGCAGGCGACGATGTAAGTGAAAAATTAAAGACATACTGCAACGGTTTGCCTGATGTCGATAAGAAGATTATGGATGCGGCATCCGATGAAGGGAAAAGCTTTATGGGTGCGCATGGGGTATCTGCAGCCCCGATGGTAGTCGTACTTGATGAAGAAGGAAAAGACCTGTTAAAGACCGTCGATATGGGTGAACTTGAAAAATTCTTTTCTTAAATTTCTCCTTATGCTTATTTTAAAGAAAGCCTCTCGGAAGTGTTACTTCGGGAGGCTTTCTTTTCGGTACATAGACGTAATGTCCTATCTTTTAAAATCAAATATGAAATAGAAGCTTTTTAAAAGTTTCTGTTTTTAACAGGCATCTTTATTTTCAACGCATTACACATCGTCTAAAGATTTTTATACATATTCCATGTTGATTCAATCAAGGTTTTGATATCGGAGTATTGCGGATTCCAGCCGATTGTTTCGCGGGCACGCTGCGATGTTGCATATAGCTCGGCGGGATCTCCGGCACGGCGACCGACAAAGCGTGCGGGTATTGCCCTTCCGGTAATGGAGCGCGCTGCGGTAAGCATTTCACTGACGGTAATGCCGACTTCACTGCCGAGATTGACGATAAGACTGTTGTTAGTTTTATCGATATAGTGCAGCGCGTCGGTATGCGCTTTCGCAAGGTCGCTCACGTGTACATAGTCGCGGATACAGGTACCGTCGCGCGTGGGGTAATCATTACCGAAAATCTGAAGTTCTTTCCGCATACCGGCCGCAACTTCCATAATGATGGGCAAAAGGTTTTGCGGATTCCGCTCAAGCCCCTTAATGGCGCCGGACGGATCATAGCCCGCCGCATTAAAGTATCGCAGCGATGCAAACTTGAGCCCTTTAAGCCGGTCATACCATTGCAAAAATTCTTCGGTCTTAAGCTTGGTAAAGCCGTAATAACTTTCGGGTTTTTTCGGGTGCTTTTCGTCGATAGGAAGATATTCCGGTGAACCGTAGACGGCAGCCGACGATGAAAATACAAAACGGAGGCAGCCGTGCTTAACCGCTGCATTTAAGATATTCATCGTTGCCGAAATATTATTGATAGAATATTTTTCGGGATTCACCATCGATTCCCCTACCGCCTTAAATGCAGCTAAATACACAGCTCCGTCAAATCCACGGGCAAAGGCCGCATCGATGTCGTCGCTGTGCCGGGTATCACCGGCAATAAACTCCGTTCCCGGGAAAATATTGCAAAGTTGTCCCGAAGATAAATTGTCGAATACCGTAACCGAATGTCCGGCTTCCAGCATCGCCTTAACTACATGGCTGCCGATATATCCGGCTCCGCCGATAACCAATATACGCATAGTACCCCTCTTATAAATCCGCCCTGCTTGAGCGATATAAGTAGCCCTCTAAAAACTACAGTTTTTAGAGGTTTTTCTTCGGCGGATTCCGTAATGCGATTACACTCCGCAATTGTTTTATCAATTCTTTATTCTTGCTTAAAGTTTCTATCGGAAACGGCAGCCGGTATGTCCAGTTCGAATCACTGACCGTACCGGGGATGTTAATTCGTTCATCCTGTGTCTTGACCATATGCATTTCATTAATTATGAGTCCCAACCAATCTTGTATGGGAAAGATGGCGAAGATCGACGGAACTTTAACTAAGGCGCTCAATAACGCTGCGGCTAAGTCCGGCGTATAGGCCGTTTTTTCCCCTTCGATAGAACACAATGCTGTCCGTATGTTGCCGTCAATATGCAGAGCCTCAAAGAACGAAAGCATATCCGTAGCAGATAATTCCTGTTCCCACCATTGCCGCATCGTCGATGAATCATGCACGGAGGTTACTGCAACGGATTCTGTCGGATACTCTTGCAGTGGAATAAAAGGACAGCCGTTTTCGCTCCATTTGCGTTCCCATCGAAATACTCGAAGACTCAAAATATGCAATTTTTCCAGAACCTCCGGTAATGCCGCCGGTTTCGCACCCAAATCTTCGGCACACGGCTGCATATCGACGGAAGCGCATAGCTCCGACAAGATATCTTCCGCTTGCTTTGCCCACAGTTGATTTTGTTGTACCTCTTTTTTTTCTACCAGTAAAGAAAATTGTTTTTGTTCATCCTCCGATAACGTTCTCCAGGCAGTAGTATTTCGATACAGATACGCTGCAGTATACACGGGCGTGCCATGCATATCTTTCCCAGCTCGTACCAACATACGGTCAGTCCATTTTTGCCTCAAAGCTGTCTCTACTTCCGGAGAAAATCCGCAATGATGAATATCGGCCTCACTTTGTATTTCTGCTTTAAAAAGCCACAGCTCCTCAGTACCGATTCTATCGGCAACTTTACGCAACAATCCATGCGCATACAAATAGTCGCCGTTCACCGCATTTTGAACGGTATCGGTGTTGATATGCGGCTCGGCCATCCATCGGATACGTTCCTTAGAAAAGCCCGCTTTTCTTAAATCTTTCATTGTAATTTCCGCATAAGGGATAGGTTTTCCCAAAAGCCCGGTGGTTTCCCCTTCGGTAATAGCCCAAATTCTAAAAAAACCTAAGATATGATCGAGACGATACGCATGGTAATACTGTGCCGCATGACGGAGTCGATCTTTCCACCAGCGATAACCGGTTGCTTTTAAATTTGCCCAGTTGTAAATAGGAAAACCCCAATTTTGTCCCGTAGGGTTATCACCGTCAGGCGGACTGCCCGCACGGAGATCGCTGCGGAAATATTCAGGATGCGCCCATACTTCTACCGAATCCTCATTCATTAAAATCGGAATATCGCCTTTTAAAAGTATCCCGTTGTCGGCACAATAAGTAACAGCCTTTAAAAGCTGCTTATGCAAGTGCATTTGTACCCATGCGTAGAATAAATGCTCCCGTTTTGAAACAGGATTATTCCATGCGGCAGTGATTTTTGCCGTTGAAGGAGAACGCATATTGGCACATTCTTTCCAGTCCTTCCATGAAGCGTGATAGTTTTGCCGCTTAATATTTTTGAATACCGCATATTCGATAATCCACGGATTTGCCTTAATCCATTCGGCAAGTTCACCGTTTTGTACATCCGCAATAATTTGCTCTTCGGCCTTATTAAATACGGCATGGAGCAGCACGTTTTTCTCATGTAGTATATCTCGGTATCGAAACCGATCCGCAGGTGTATGCGGTTCAAAAGCAATACGCACTTTTTTTATCTCAGCTTTAAAAGGATGCGCTTCCGGTATATCGTCCAAGCAGATGTAGAGAGGATGCAGCGCAAAGGCTGAAAGTGCATTATAGGGTGAACTGTCAGTGCCCGTATCATTGACGGGTAAAAGCTGGATAATACGCAACCCGGCTTTTTTACAAAAGTCGGCAAAAGGAATAAGGTCGGAAAATTCGCCGACTCCGCAGCTTTTTTGACTGTACAAAGCGGAAACCGGCACGGCAGTCCCGCATAAAGCCTGATTGAGCGGTGAACATTTCATCTCATTCCTCCTCGTTACTTGAGCCCATCATAGACCAAAAACGGAAAATTAGAAAGAGGGGAAGACGTCGGTGTCAGGGGCAGCACATTTTTTAAACCCCATACCATACCTTATCATTCTGATTGTGAAACACTCATATAAACGATGGTGCGTGTGTATACGGCAGGTTTCCTACACCGCTGTTCCAGCTGCTGAATGATTTTTTCGAGCGCGGCCTCGTCTGCAAAAAAAGCACTGCGGATTGCTATGCCGTATTCCGATTCCGCTGAGAACCATCGGCCGAGTTCCGCCTGTGTTATCAGCCGTTTTTCTTGATAATCTACCTTTTTCAACAGCTGTACGCGGCAGCCAGCGTTTTCCGCGATGCCCGCAACGGTGTTTTCCGTCCATGCGGTACGTGTATTTCGGCTGTCGGAAAAAAATGCAGCTTCGGCAGCTGCAAAACGATTTACAAATTCATCGGGAGGGAGCAGCGCCGACAGTCTCAGCCCCTGCTGTGGAAGCGCGAATGCGAAGATAATACGCGCATCGGCGGTATGTTCCTGCTTTATACGGGAAAAAAAAGCCGTAAAACCGTCCGCAGTTGCAGCAGGATTATAAGAAATCACGGCATCAAACGCCAGATCGGGAAAAAGAGCGCTGCTTTTCTCTTTCGTATTTATTATGCCGTCTAGGTTTGCCGTACCGTCTGATGCCCCCATATTCTCTGACGCAGCGGATGGGTTTTCATCGAGCAAGGGGGCGATAGGAAGAACAGTCATAATCGGACGGTTTAAAAATTCAAAGATTTCCGCATACCGCAGCGCGGATTGCAAGGCTTCTGAGTGTTCAAAGATCCCCGCAGTACATCCGTTAAGGGTGATACGGGTACTCGGCCACAGCAAAAGCCCCCCGTCAGCCCGGTACACCAGCACGCGGTCGTCGGCAGACAGGTTTGCCAGTCCGATAAGGGTGTCCCGTATCTGCTCCAATATTTCGGCGCTGCTGCCTTCCGTCCGTACCTGCCAGTCTTCAACCGTAAAGGTACCTTTCTTTCCCTCGGCAGCCTCATGTATGGCAGCAAGCTGGGTTTCCCGCTTTGCCAATACCTCGTTCCGTATCTTTTCTTCGTAGCCGGTGTATCCGGGGGTGTAAAACACCCTGCCGATCAGTTCGTCGGGCAGGTACTGCTGCGCAATCCAGTGGTCGCGGTAGGCATGGGGATACAGATACCCTTCCCCGTGTCCGAGCGATTCTCCGTCGCGGTTCGCGTCTTTCAGGTGATTCGGCACCTCGGTCTGTTCCTTTTCTACCGCTTTCAGAGCATCAAAAAAACCGAGCGAGCTGTTCGATTTGGGGCATGTCGCAAGATACAGCGCCGCATGGGTCAGATGGTACCTGCCCTCCGGTAAACCGATACGGTCAAAAGCTGCCGCTGCGCTTGTAACAACAGTTAGTGCATGGGGATCGGCCAGGCCGATATCCTCGCAAGCGGAGATGAGCATACGCCGAAAGATAAAGTGAGGAGACTCCCCTGCCCGCACCATTCGGGCAAGCCAGTAGAGCGCAGCATCGGGATCGCTCCCGCGGATGGATTTTATAAAGGCGCTGATGATATCGTAATGGTAATCGCCGTCTTTGTCGTAGAGCACCGCTTTTTGTTGGATGCTCTCCTCGGCGACCTGCATATCGATGATGATTTCCGCACCGGCAGGCGGCGGCCACTGTTCGGCGGAGGTTTCAACGGCTAACTCAAGCGCATTTAAGAGACTGCGCGCATCGCCCGCAGCGGTTTCGACGAGGTGTTCCAATGCGCCTTCGGTAAAAACGACCTTCCACTTTCCGTAGCCCCGCTCCGTATCCTGCAAGCATCGTTCAACAGTTCGGTACAGGTCGGCATCGGTGAGCGCTTTAAGCTGAAATACCCTGCTGCGGCTCACTAAGGCTTTATTCACTTCAAAAAAAGGATTTTCGGTTGTCGCGCCGATAAAGATAACGGTTCCGTTTTCTACCCACGGCAGCAAAGCATCCTGTTGGGCGCGGTTCCATCGGTGTACTTCATCGACAAAGAGAATAGTCGGTTTCCCGTAGAGTTTTTTATATTGTTCCGCCGATGCAATCGCATCTCGTATCTGCTGTACGCCTGCAAGGACGGCGTTTAAACTTAAAAAATTACTTTTGGTATGATTGGCAATAACTTGGGCAAGGGTTGTTTTTCCCGTCCCCGGCGGCCCGAAAAAGATAACGGACGAAAGCCTGTCCGCTTGGATCGCTCTCCTTAAAAGTCGGCCTTTCCCGACAATATGCTCCTGCCCGATATACTCGTCAAGACTGCGAGGACGCATTCGTGCAGCAAGCGGAAGTCGTTCTGCCGCCGCTGCTGTTTCGAATAAATCGTTACTCACGGTTCCATTCTATTCGATTAGGGTAGTAGAATCCCCATAAACCGGTATACTTTGTATTGGAATCATTTATACCGGCATAGATGATATAAGCGTTGGCCCCGTAATCAAATGCTTTGATAGACTTGATCGTATATTTCCCGACACTGTTGTTATATTGATGAATATTTGCCGACGGAACGGAAGAATATTCTGCTCCCGCTTGAATCAATTGTGCAGCGATAAGATCGTTATTGAACCCTGCAAGTTTAATTTCTCCATATCCTTTTATACCGCCGATCAGTACCAACTGCTTGCTCGGCAAATAGGTAATACTCTGGGGGCTGCTTACTCCATGTTCGATATCCGTCCATTTGCTGCCGTCATAACAATACAGTGTACTGTTGTCAAAAACGAAAACGGAGTTTGCAGGCCCTGCACAAATGCCTTTCAACCCGGAAGTAGGACTACCGGTTATTTTTGTACCGGTTTCACTGTAAAGGCCGTCTTCAAGCAAGCAATATGTACGCACTGCGCCTGAGGGAAATTGAGTATTACTCCATGTATGGATTATCGCGCTGTTTTTAATGGTATAAAATGTATATCCGTTTGATGTTTGATTAAACGCAAAAACAGTATCGGTTCCGATAACATACTGCGCATTGTTTGCCGATGCAGGCAATGCAGTCCATGTTGAAGCAGCAGGGTCGTATTTACGAACCGTGAACGATCCGTCTTGCCCGAATGAAGCATAGAGATTGGTGCCGTCCGTAGCAATCATTGTACACAGACCTGAGGGGCAGTCGCTCTTTTTCGACCATTTTTCGGTGCTTCCCGCTGACTTTTCATATATTTTTCCATTTGAGGCATACAATGTATCTCCAACCTGCACAATTCCGTGGATAAATCCGGCAACAGATGCGGGGTTTAGTTTTACCTCCTGTTCGATTGCAGCAAATATCGGCGGATTTTTACATGCTGATGAAACAATTACGGCAGAAATAGCAAGAGCAGCTGTAAACAGTATTTTCTTCATAGTTCCGTTCCTTTTTTAAAAGTGATACCGGGCGGCAAAGCCGATATTTAAGAAATTACCGGTACGATTGGAGCGTTTATCTTTATACCATTGCGGAACGATATCCCACGATAATTCGCCGCCGAACGACCATTCGGGGGAATATTGGTAAAAAACGCCGGCCTGAGGTCTAAAGAACAAACTGACATACCGTGTCCCGTTATAAGACTGAAAATCGCCGCCAATCCCGAAGGTGAGCGGAATACGGAATTTTTCGATCGCAAAGGTGTATCCTGAATTGACGGTGAAAGGAATAGCAAAATAGAGATTACTACCGAGCGTTAAATGAAACGTAAAAGCGATATCCCCCCCGATCGAAACACCTTTCGTGAGATAGTGAGTATACCCGAGGAAGATGCTGCCGCCCGGATAGATATTGGTTTTGATCGCAAATTTCTCCGGCGAAGTGTTAAACAGCGGTATTCCCAGCTGTAACCCCATGCGGATAAACTGGTCTCCCTTTCGGATAGGCTCATAGACATACGCAGTAATAGGTGTCTGCACGGATGGCGGGGCTGTTTCTTGGGTTTCGGCAGCTTCTTGCGCAAAGGTATTCCACATCAAAACAGAAAAAAAGAAAAGTACACAACAACGTTTCATAAAAAAATCCAACTCCATTTCAAGTTAAGGGATTAAAAATATCAACCGTAGTAGTTTATCCCATAGGGTATCTTTAAACAATCCGTATATATCGTAAGTTACAGGAGCGCCGGTGTCAGCCATGCGATGTCCCATGCATAGAGGGCTAATGCAACCATTCCCATGCTGATCAGCAACAGCGGCGCATTTTTCCATTGGGTGCTCACATTGCTCTCTTCAACTCTCCGTTTGACGGCGCATAGAACAAACGACCAAACAAGCATACTTACCAAAGCGCTTGCCAAAATAGCAATCAGTTCGGTATAGGTACAAGCCTCATAGAGTGTAAAAAGCACGATTCCACCGGAGAATAAGCGTTCGCGTATCAGCCGGGTTTTCCTTTGCCGAAAAAGCATTCGGTGTAAGATAAGATCGCAAAGGTAAACAAGGATCAAAGCAACGAGCGGTGTTACAACGACAATACCAATAGGCAATAAAATATAAAATTCGAGTAGCCAACTAATTGAAGCGGAAATGAGTATGACCACACCGTCCCGTAGAATAAACGGAATAATCACACGGGTTGAACGCGCATTCATTGACAGACGTTCCAAGCCGATGCCTTGTAAAAAAATTATGGAAGCAGGAAAGGTATAAAAAAAGATTACAGATACGATAAACATACGTCCCCTCACTACCGCCGATTTCGATATGCTTCATCGGTTTGAAACGGTAACAACTCACCCTTATGAAAGCTGCGAAAAAGCCAGAGCGCGATACCGAGCAACATCAAGACACCGGCGTTGCTGCCCCAAAATTTAAGCGGTAACGTAAACGGAAGCAGTGTAATGCTAAATAATCCGGAAGGCGCCGGCAACGAAAGCGTACCGAATACCACAATCTCCCGTAATATCGACACTACCGCTAAGAGGAGTGTATATGTTACCGGCAATTCCAGCGGATACCGGCTTGAATCATACAGGCCGAGAGTGATAATCAATATATATGAAAATGCTGCAAGATAGATATACCGTTCAAGGATAACTGCAATAACAGGGAAAACGGCGCCTACTACCTGTGCATATAACGCCGTTGCAAGCATAAGATTGATATAGGTTATAATCTGTATCGTTTTATCGATTTTAAAATAATTGATAAGCTTTCTGCTTAACATACCGGCGGCAAAAAGGAGCCAAAATTCGGTAATAAAAATCAGTCCTTCGGCAAAGTGAGCAATGAGTGGAATGATCGGGCATAATCCTAAAAAAAAGATAATCGATTTATTTACCATATTACCGCCCCTGCCTTCTCATCAATGTTTCAATTTTATTTCGGTGCATTGTAATAGCCGCTTGTGTTATTCCGTAGCGTTCCGCCTGTTCCGGAACGGCATCGACTCCGGCAAGTCCGCAAAAAATACAGCCGGTTGAGCGTTCATAAAAAAAGACGGCAGGATAAACACCGTACTTGCCGGTTACCGGAAGCATAAACACCAGCGCTTCGCGTCCTAAGTATGAGGCGGACAATAGAAATCGGAACGGCAAACCCGATAATCTTGAATTATCAAGCCCTATAATGGTTATTTGTTGACCGTTAAGCCCCTGATTCGCACGGCACAATTTTTCTGCCGCAGCAGTGAGATATTTTTTATCGGTACTTTTTCGCAAATACACCAAACCGAAAAACAAGACTAAAAACACGAACAAAATTCCCGCAAATGCGGCATATTTTTTTAAAAGGTTCTGCGCGCTATCGGTCATAGAGCACCTCGTCTTCTTCTATAGATGCACGATTCCAACCATTCAATGAGCGGATTAAAGCAATCGACAAACAAAACGGCAAAAGGAATACCGGCAGGTACCGCAGCGGGGCCGGTGATGAAAAATGCAAAGACGCCGGTCAGTATGCCTGTAATACATCGCCCTTCCCATGAACGGGGAATAGACCCACCGTCATTCATAACAAAAAACGCTGAAAAAAGAGCACCGCTTGTCAATAGTGCGGATAATATATCACCTTTTCCATAAAGGCCTGTCTGCTCTACGGACGGGAACAGATATACGAGCAACCCGTAAACGACCAGAAACGTAAAAGGAATTGTCTTATTAATCGTTTGTAATGCAAGCAATATAATCGAAGAGCACAACGTTAAGAGATTATACCGAAAGGCCGGTATTGCAGACGGGTAGTGAAAAAAAAGCCCGATATAACCTTCCGGCAACGTTACACCGGCTCCGTGGAGAAATGTTGAATTAAACATTGACGTTACATACTGATCCATCGGCGTCTGCAGAAGACCGGAAGCTTCCATTGCAGCAAAAACACTTCCGCCGGACACTATTTGGTCAAAGCCAACCGGCTGTATAAAGAACTCCGGTTTGCACACTGCTGCAATGCAAACGGCCAGCATGACAGGGTTAATCCACGAGAAACCTCTTCCGCCGAAAACACCCCAGCTGAAAAAGTAACTCATAAACGCGATCAAAAAGCTAAAGCCGAAACCGCTATTAACCGGTATAAAAAAACCTATCAATAATCCTATTACGAGCGCATGAATATCAAATGCCCTTTTACCTTGCCTATAATTGATAAAAAAAGCGGCAAGAGCTGCTGCTGCGCCGGTAGATATAATTAGGAAAATGCTTGCAAAATCGTGCAAAATTCCCATGACGATAAGCTGGAGCGACAGTAAGCTCAGCACAAGTATTGTCGTATGCCGCGCATTCGAACCGGTATAGATATAGGGCGCAGGAGTGAATGTTGCAGCGTTACGGTTATGAGGCATGGTTCACTCCCCGCTGCGCCGTCGATTTGATAATAGTGCACAATGGAATACGTACCGGACACACTGCCGAACAGCAAGCACAGCCGCTGCATAGTTCAATAGACCGGAGTGTTTCGGGAGTGTATCGCTCTCTTGAAATATGGCGCACGGTGTCGATTGGATCGATATATACGGGGCAACTCCGCAGGCATTGTCCGCAATGGCCGCACTCCTCCAGCTGTTGTTGAATGTCGATATCCTTCCCGACTGCGTGAATCGATTTAATGCCCTTACCGGCGGGTAAGTCCAAACTGTCTACCAGCGTCCCGCTCAGTAAGCCGTTCAAAATAATGTGTGTGTTTTTGCTTTTAAAGCCGCCGCATTCTTCTATGAGATGACCGATCGGTGTACCGATGCGTACTTTAACAACTTTGGCGTATCCCACCGTTTTACCGGTGAGAAGCAGATACGTCGTTAGCATAGGTTGATTGTGCCGTATCGATTCATACACTGATAAGGCTGTCGAAGCATCGATAACGACAGCGCCTTTTTCCGCCGAACGGGTATGACTATTTCCTGCAGGATAAGTTTGCCGGACGATAATGTGTGCAAGATCACGATCGGGAATAGCAGTTCCGATCGTATCAAAAAGTATCCTGTCTTTTTTTTCCGCACCTGTTTCAACGATGATTTTTGCAGCCCCCATCGCATGTGCAATAATGCCGATTCCTTCCGCGACTTCACGGATAAACCGGTGGGCTAAAAAAGAGTCAAGCATACAGGTAGGATCTTTATCGTAAAGGATAACGGTTAACACCGTTACGCCTTGTTTTACCGCTATTCTAATGTTTTCTGCCAGAGATGTTGTTTCTCCCGCCGTGTTAACTAAACCGGCAAAGTCGAAAAAATGAAGGAGCCCCGACGGCTCACCTTGCTTCCATTGATAAGGAGAGCGCTGTTTGCCGAGTATTTCGAAAGCCCCGCCTGTTCGGATATGAATCCCACGAAAGGAATGTCCATTGGGAAGTTGAGCATCGATAATCCCGGAAACAACACCGGGGACCGAAGCATGTACATGCACCGATGAACTGTTCGCCGCGCGAGCGATCATCTGCCCTTCATTTACAAAATCCCCCACAGAAACCAGCGGAAGGCTGTTCATTTGCGTCCTGAAGGCAAGCGGCATCAACGCATATTGCGGTAAAAAAGCATTTCCTTCAAACTGAGTATCTAAGCGGATATATTTTGCTTGCTGTTGTCCCCGTTTAAACCGTATAAATTCCATCATCGTATCCTGCTCATTATAATCAGAACATAGGGAAATAACAATGTACCGAGGATGATAAAAAATGAGATTAACGGCCCAAGCGTATAGATGTTGAGCGGCCGATAGGCGGCGGCGGTAAAACCGGTTTGTGCTATCAGCATTTTTTCCAATGGAAGTAGTGCGAGCCGTTCATGTTTTAATGCGCGGAGAATAAACACCGTATCGAAGGCATACAGGATTTTTTCTTCGCGGTACAGCTTTCCCGTCGAATCTTCATAAAAGGAATCAAAGAGTATCTGTGTGTCAGGCGTAAGCGGCGGTAGCGGTTCGTGAACATTGAGATAAGGTAAAGCAGCCGTATACCAACAATCTTCTATATAATTACTTAAATCAGGGAGATAATCTTGCGGCCTCGATGTTTGTACAGTAAAAAAGCCCGAAGCGGTGAACGGAAACAACTGCTGTGAAACCGGCTGCGGTACGTTCAGTTTACCCGTAGCAGGATTCAAACGGTTTGTTGAAAACACAAGCGGGATAACTGCGGAAACGATCAGCAAGGCGCCGGTCAGTATGGTGGTATTGATAGCATATCGGGTATTCCAAAACTGCGACCACGATTGCGGGTGCATCGCAAATAGCTTTAACGAAGGATGTTGGCGATATTGTTCCAGATACGTTTCTCTTATCTGCAAAAAGCTGTGCACTGAAAAGAGCATAGTTGCCGATAACAGTAGCGCTAACAGAAAAAAACACAACGGAACGATTCCGTCAATAACTGCGGTCAATAACGGCGCGGCGGGTAGGATAAGCATAAACTTATTATGCTTTATCCGTTCTTTAAGCTGCTTCCATGGAATTGTCAGTTCATTTTCCAGCGCCTCAAGCCAGTATGCAGCGGTTAATATGCTTAATAAGGCGGTTGCAGACGATAAAC
>CAJPTT010000022.1 GCA_905373565.1 uncultured Treponema sp.
CACCCGCAGGCGTACTTGTTGTACGTCGAGGACTGTTTTTTGTTAAGCGACAACGCAGATGTGCCGTATATTTTCAAAAGGAACCGAGACGCTTGATTTCTTCAATCTTATCCCTCACCACCGCCGCTTCTTCAAAGAGAAGCATATCGGCATACTCTGCCATCTGCGCTTCGAGCTTTTTGATAAGCTTTTTGCGGTCGGCGGGGTTCAGAATATTGAAGCTGTTGACCAGCGGCTCGGTTTCGGCGCGGGCGGCTTCTTTTTTGATTTCCGTTTCGCGTACCAGAATATCTTCGACGAATTTTTTGATAGTCTTGGGCGTAATGCCGTGCTTATCGTTGTATGCTTGCTGGATTGAACGGCGGCGGGTTGTTTCTTCTATTGTTTCTTTCATCGCGTCGCTGATACGGTCGGCATACATCACCACGCTGCCGTTGGCATTACGTGCCGCCCGTCCGACAATCTGCACGAGACTGGTGGTTGACCGCAAAAAGCCGATTTTATCCGCGTCGAGGATGCCGATAAACGACACTTCCGGCAGGTCGATACCTTCCCGCAGGAGGTTAATTCCGATGAGCACATCGAACTCACCCGCCCTCAAGCCCTTGAGAATTTCTACCCGCTCGATGGTTTCCACCTCGCTGTGAATGTACTTTACCTTTAAGCCCAAACCGGTGAGGTAGTCGGTAAGGTCTTCCGCCATCTTCTTGGTGAGGGTGAGGATGAGACTTCGCTCATCCTTTGCGATACGTTTTTTCACCTCACCGTAGATATGCTCCATCTGCCCCTCGCTCGGATGAATTTCGATGAGCGGGTCTAAAAGACCGGTCGGGCGGATGAGTTGCTCAACAACGCGGGTAGAATACTGCAGCTCTTTGGGGCCGGGTGTTGCGGAAACAAAGACAGCCTGATTGAGCATTGTTTCAAACTCATTGATTTTGAGCGGGCGATTATCCAGTGCGCAGGGGAGCCGGAAGCCGAAGTCAACAAGGTTCTGCTTGCGGCTGCGGTCGCCTTCGTACATCGCGCCGATCTGCGGAAAGGTTACGTGACTTTCGTCCATAAAAAGGAGGAAGTCTTTTGGAAAGTAATGAAAAAGCGTTGCAGGCGGCTCACCGGGTTTGCGGTTTGCGATCGGCGCGGAGTAGTTTTCTATCCCCGGGCAATGCCCCATCTCGGAGAGCATTTCGATATCGTATTCGGTACGGGTTTTCAGCCGTTCAGCCTCAAAGAGCTTTCCCTGCGCCTTGAGTATTTCCAAACGGGCATCAAGCTCCTGCTTAATCCGCTCGATAGCATTGGGGATAGCATTCTCCGGCATAACAAAATGCTTTGCAGGATAAATCGAAAGCTCTTCGTATTCTTGGCTCACTTCGCCGGTCAGCGGGCTAAAGCGGCGGATACGCACAATCTCTTCCCAGTCAAACTCGATGCGGTAGGCTTCTTCCATATATGCAGGGAATACTTCCATCACATCGCCCTTTACACGGAATCGCCCACGCTCCAGCACCGCATCGTTCCGCTCATATTGCAGACTGATCAGCTGCTTTTTGAGTTTACCGGGATCAACGGTCTGCCCTTTTTCTATGGTGATGCGTAAATCGCGCCACGATTCCGGCAAGCCTAAGCCGTAAATGCACGACACCGTCGACACAACGATAACATCCCGCCGCTCCATCAAACTGAATGTTGCCGAAAGCCGCAGCCGGTCTATCTCATCGTTAATCGCAGCGTCTTTTTCGATATAGAGGTCTCTCGCCGGGACATAAGCCTCCGGCTGGTAGTAATCATAGTATGAAACAAAGTATTCGACGGCGTTTTCCGGAAAAAAGCCTTTGAACTCGCGGTAGAGCTGCGCCGCGAGCGTCTTATTGTGACTGATAATCAATGTCGGCTTTTGCACTGCCTGAATGATATTCGCCATCGTAAAAGTCTTGCCCGAACCGGTAACACCTTTGAGCGTTTGAAACCGGTCGCCCGCCAGTATGCCGTCCGCAAGCTGCCGTATCGCATCGCCTTGGTCACCCGCAGGCTGATAATCCGCCATCAGTTTAAACTGTTTCATAATTGATGAGATTGTACTGTTTTACACAGAATTTGTGTAGCCGTACCTTTTGAAATATACGGCACATCTACTTCGTTGCTGCGCAAAAATTAATCCTCAACGTATCAAAAATACGCCTGCGGTTAATTTTTACTCGCGCCTTGTATCTGTGCCGTCTCTTTCAAAAGGCTTACGGCAAGTCTATCCCCCGGGTTCAATTTTTCCGTGGGGGTGTTTAAAAAGCAGCCTGATGCGTTTATCTTGGGTGTAGTCGGAAATTTGCTTGTAAAAAGCATTTCCATATATTATAATAAATCAATGGAAAATTATAATAAATCCGCAAGCGGACAGGGCGATGAGCTTTTTGTCTGCGGCGGATGCAATGCAAAAATCGGCGCCGGTGTTTTGAGCGGCTTACTGAAAACACTCCCCAAGACTTCACACGAAGGATTATTGGTCGGATTCGACAGCTCCGATGATGCGGCCGTTATTCAGCTGACACCCGATATAGCAGTCATCCAGACTCTTGATTTTTTCCCTCCGATGGTAACCGATCCTACCCTTTTCGGGCAGATTGCAGCAGCAAATGCCCTCAGCGATATATATGCGATGGGCGGAGAGCCGATATGTGCAATGAATATTGTCTGCTATCCTGAGGAAGCAACCCGCGATAATGCATACGCGACGCTGCAAAGCATCCTAACCGGCGGCGCGGAAAAGGTGAAAGAAGCAGGCGCTGCGCTGGTAGGCGGGCACTCCATTCACGACCCCAAAATAAAATACGGACTTTCCGTGATGGGAACGATACACCCTGAGCGCATTTGGCGGAACAACACTCCGCAGGCAGGAGATGTGTTATTTTTAACCAAAAAACTGGGGATCGGGATTATCACCACTGCGTACAGCGCAGGGGAAGTCCCCCGTTCCGCCTTTGACGAAGCGGCTGCCTCAATGACCTACCTCAATAAATACGCAGCCGAGGTTCTTCGGAATTTTACCGTTCATGCCTGCACTGATGTAACCGGTTTCGGCTTGAGCGGACATCTTTCGGAAATGACCGGTACGGATTTTACCGCCCGCCTTGACGCAAGCCATATTCCCTATATCGAGGCAGCGTATCAGGCAGCCGGTGAATTTTTACTTACCGCCGGCGGACAGCGGAACCGGAATTTTGCCCAAGGAAAAATTCAATTCGGCATAAAAGATTTTGCGCTCGAAGAAATTATCTTTGACCCGCAAACCTCAGGCGGTTTGCTCTTTGCCGTCAGCCCCACCGAAGCGGAAAAAATCAAACCGGCCTTTGCCGAGGCAGGCATCAGCCTATTCCAAATCGGCGCCATCGAATCTCGCGCGGATTATCCGATTACGGTGAAATAATGGTTACTTAGTATCTATGGAGGAAAATGCTTACAAGATTAATATTGACAAATAATTGGTATCATATATAATACCAATTATGGATATTCCAATAGTCGTTATAGATACAAATGTTATGCTATCGGCATTAAAAAGTGTAAATGGAAAGTCAAATCAGTTATTACAAGAAATCGGTACCGGTAGATTTGATTTTGCTATTTCAGTTCCGCTTATTTTAGAATATGAAGCAGTTTTGAAAAAACACTTAGATAGAGCATACTATTCCGATGCTGATATTAATGAGTTTTTAAATTATCTATGCCAGATTGGAAAGCATATACAACTATTCTATTTGTGGCGACCATATTTAAGAGATGGCTTTGATGATCATATTTTGGAGCTTGCGATTCATTCAAACAGTGAGATGATAATAACATTTAATAAAAAAGATTTCAAAGAAGCGGAACATTTAGGAATCGTTGCGCTAACGCCGCGGGAATTTATGGATATATTAAATGGAGGTCAAAAATGAGCACATTGAGTATTAGAATCCCGGATTCATATCACACAATGATAAAAGAAGTTGCTAAAATCGATAACATTTCAATAAATCAATTTATTGCCGCTGCAATAGGAGAAAAATTATCGGCACTACAAACGGAACAGTATATTGAGCAACGGGCAAAAAACGGATCGCGAGAAAAGTTTTTAGCTGTTTTACAAAAAGCTCCTAACAGCAAACCTGAAGAATGTGATGTATAAAACCTCATACGGATTATCCGATTGTGGTGAGTTAATGGTTACTTAATATTTATGGAGGGAAATGATGATTGAAGTAAATGCGATGGGCAAAGTGTGTCCCATTCCCGTCATTATGACGAAAAAAGTATTGCGCGAAAACACCGCAGGAGAAAACATCCTGATACGGGTGGATAACGAAATTGCGACTCAGAACCTGACCAAGATGGCAGGACAGCTGAATATCAAAGCAAGCGTTACCAAGCTGAACGATGCGGAATATACCGTACTCTATGACTTTCAAGGTTGCGAGGCTTGTGCTATTTTGAACGACACAAGCGTACTGGAACAAGGCGCTGACGAGTATGTTGTAGTGATCAATTCTGACAAGATGGGCACCGGTGATGAAGGCTTCGGCACAAAGCTGTTGGAGAACTTTGTGTATGCGCTGACCGAACAGGATCGTATTCCTAAAATGGTGGTGATGTATAACTCCGGTGTCCGCCTTGCAACCGAGAACGAAAAAACCGTCAATGATTTAAAAACCTTGCAGGAAAAGGGGACGGAGGTGCTTGCGTGCGGGCTGTGTTTGGATTTCTACGGCTTAAAAGAGAAACTGCAAGTCGGTTCGGCTACCAATATGTACCGTATTACGGAAATTATGCGTACCAATAAGGTCGTAAAGCCCTAAGCTATGCAGAACGAAGTATTTTGCGTTATTTCATTTGATAGTACTCATCAGGCAATCGCAGCGGAAATGGCAGTAACCGGTCTCTCCGGCGCCCGCCTGATCCCGCTCCCTCCGGAAATCTCGGAAGGTTGCGGCATGGCGCTGCGGGTCAACCGTGAAGATGCGAAAAAAGCGGTTGACTTATTAAAAACAAGCGGAGCCGCGTATCAGGATATATATACCCTCACCGTCCACGGTGCAGACAGAACCGCAGTGAAGATGTCTGGGAAATAGTCAGAAGGGTAAGTAGTATGATTTATTTTGATAATAGCGCGACGACGCTCCATAAGCCGGACAGTGTTGCGGATGCAGTGTATGACGCGATAGTCTCGCAGCAGTTTGCAAATCCGGGGCGTGCTGCGCATAAAACCGCCCATGCGGCGCTTGCTTCTTTGTATAAAACCCGTATTGCCGTTGCCCGTATTTTCCATATAACAGACCCGCTGCACGTTGCACTGTGCCAAAATGCAACGGCAGCATTGAACCTTGTGCTCAAAAGTTTGTTCGGAGAAGGCGATCACCTCATTACCACTGCACTCGAACATAATTCGGTCTTGCGTCCGCTCTATCAGCTGGAAAGTCAGGGGGCGGAGCTGTCGATTATCGGCTTTGACCTTGAAACAGGAGAGCTTGACTATACGGCAATGGAAGCGCAGATACGGGGCAATACCGAGGCGATTATTGTTACCGCCTGCTCCAATGTTATCGGCGCCGTTCCCGATATGCAGCGAATTTACGACTTATGCAGAAAGAACAATCTGACATTGATTATCGATGCATCCCAAAGCGCCGGTACCATGCCGATGGATATTTCGCAGTATGAACAAACCATTGTTTGCTTTACCGGGCACAAGGGATTGTACGGTCCGCAAGGTACCGGCGGTATCGTCGTGAACGGCGACTTTGCTTTTAAGCCGGTGTTTTCCGGCGGCAGCGGCATTCATTCTTTTGACAAAACACATCCTGCAACAATGCCTGATGTGTTTGAAGCCGGTACCATGAATGTCCCCTCCTTTGCAGGACTGACTGCAGGATGTGCATATATCGAACAGCTCGGACAAGAGAATGCCGCTGCGTACTTAGCGAAGCTGCGCGCATACTTTTTTAAACTCGCCGCAGACCTTCCGTTGATTACGCTTTATGCACCAAAAGTGCAGAATGCCGGTCCCGTTATCGGACTGAACATTGGAACCGTGCCGTCTTCGGAAGTGAGCCGCCTCCTTGATGAACGGTACGGCATTGCAACCCGTCCCGGCGCCCACTGCGCTCCGCTTGTGCACCGGAGCTATAAAACGGAAGCGCAAGGGATTGTCCGCTTCAGCTTTTCTACGTTTAACACGACGGAAGAGATAGAGGCGGCTATAGATGCTCTTGGTGCCATCAGCGAGTCCTTTTGAAATATACGGTGCATCTGCGCCAAAACTATACATCCGTGTATAGTTTTGGCTACGAGTTTCGGCAAGGCCGAAACATCGCTTCTGATTAAACCAGCGGCATCCGTGCCGCTTCTGAATATCCTCGACGTATCAGAACGGACAGGGACGGGCGTGGTTCCACGCAATAGCGAGTTTCGGACAGGTCTACCGGTTCCGGGGCTGGAGCAGCCTGAGTTTTGCATTATCTGAATGTCAGCTATCTCATCGTTTCCAAATAGGCGAGCGTTTCTTCAGCTGTTTTTTTCCAACTGTATTGCTTTACCCACGCTATTCCGGTATCAATCAGTTTTTGCCGCCGTTCTTTATTTGCGCCGGCGGTATCGTTGATAAGGCTGCCGATGACTGCGGCAATTTCTTCCGGCTTATCGGGTTCAAAATAGCAAGTACAATCTCCTGCAATTTCCGGTAATGCGCCCGCACGGACGCAGGCGGTCGGAATGCCGCACGCCATCGCCTCGATTATCGGCAAGCCAACTCCTTCGACGGGGGAAGGAAACACGCACAAATCCGCCGCCGAATAGAGCAGCGGGAGATTTTCATGCGGGAAGTATCCGGTAAGCAGAATATCCGATGCAAAGGGTGAACGAAGTACCGCCTGATGCACCTGTTCAGCCTGCTCGCCGTCTGCTCCGGCAATCACCAATCGGTGAGGAGCCTTCGTTTTTTGCTTAAAGATGGAAAAAGCGTTGATCAGTTCGACATGCCGCTTTTCAGGGTGAACAATCCGCGATGCGTAAATGATATACGGGCGCCGAATAGCAAAGGGCTTAATCATCAGCGCTTCTTGCGCTTGCAGATTATGCGGGTGAAACAGAGCCGTATCAATACCGTTGTGGATAACTCGTATCTTATCTTCCGCAATACCGTTTTTAAGCAGATTATTCTTGATATAGTTGCTGGGGCTGATGATGCCTTTTGCGGATTTCAGTGCCAGTTTGGAAATGAATGACGATATATTTTTTACGTATCCTTGGGCATTATCGGAGAGGATATTCTGCATAACAAGCACAGCAGGGATATCAAAACGCATGGGCAAGAGCTTTGTCCCCGAAGGAAATAACACAATGTCATATTGCTGTTTACGAGCAAAAGCACTAAACGAAAGGCTATGCCATGTCTGTTCCGCAAAAGCGGAATCCCCCACGGAAACACAGATGTATTTGACACCTTCGACGCCCGATGTATAGGTATATTTATCCAATTCATGCCCGAAAAGCTGGATGCTGTGTTCGCTCTTTGGTAAATTATGTACTAATGAAAGAATATAGGCTCCGATACCGGACATACCATGATCGCATCCGAGCGTATTAATCCCTATCTTCAAAAGAAACCTCTTTTTTAAGTATCTCAGAGCAACCGCACCGGATAAATCAAAATCGCAGAATAATGAAGGTTGTGAGACCATTTGAACCATCTTCAACTGTTGTACATCCGTGTACAACAGTTGAAAGCGAGTTTTGTGAGTACACAAAACATCACTGCTGTATGGAAACACTGCCATCCTTGGCAGTTCTGGTTGAGCAGCCTTCATTATTCTGCGGGAATATTAAAAAACATCCAATGAGACTGCTCTTTTGGATTATAGCATTTACCGCAACAATATGCTATCCTTGCCGCCATGGCAGACTTTTTGGATTTACCGCTATTCAAACCTTTCATCGAGGCGCTTGTTGCCGGAAGAATTACCCAGCCGACCCCCATTCAGGAAAAGGTGATACCGCTTGCCTTAGAAGGAAAAAACGTTTTTTTTGAATCCGAAACCGGTACGGGTAAAACCCTTGCCTTTTTATTGCCGCTTTTAACACGGATGATGCAGGATGAGAAAAAATCAACCGCGCCCCGTATTCTTATTTTAAGCCCAACGGTTGAGCTTGCATCCCAAATTAAAGAAGCTGTTGCGCAACTGCAGGTATCCGACAGTAAATGTTTTAAAACACTGCTTTGTGTCGGAGGCAGTTCATTAAAACGTCAAATAGAAGGCTTAAAAGAAAAACCGGCTGTCATTATCGGAACACCGGCACGCATTTCCGATTTGATCGGACTAAAAAAAATAAAGCTGCAAGAAATAGTGGCTGTAGTAATCGACGAAGCCGACCGTCAGCTTGCACGGGAAAGCAGAGATGCGCTGCAAACCGTCCTTACGGCACTTCCGCAGGATGTGCAGGCGCTTGCGTGTTCTGCAACATTTAACGGAAAAAACATTGAACTGCTCAATCGCCTTTTGCGGCGTTCGGAAGCGGCTGAAGCGCCGGAATATGTTTCGATTGCGCATACGGGAGTGCTGCAAAAATCCATCGAACATTGGGCTCTTTTCAGCGAGCGGCGGAACAAAGCCGATACCCTCCGTGCACTTATCCATGCATTGGACAATAAAGCGGGCGGCGCAAAAAAAATCCTGATTTTTACTGCGCCTGCACAGGAAGTGGAAACACTCGCTCAAAAGTTGCAACACAAAAAAATCGACGCAGTGCCGCTGTACGGCAAGTTGGACGGTTTCGAGCGAAAGCAAATTATCGCACGGTTCAGGTCGGGTAAGGTGCGGATATTGATTACCAGCGATTTATCCGCCCGCGGACTTGATATTGCCGATATCGACTATATCGTCCAGATGCAGCTTGTAAAGACTACCGATGTCTTTATACATCGCGCCGGCCGTACCGGACGAGCAGGTAAGAAAGGTGTCAATATCGTTATCGGAGACGAATACGAACTGCGCATTTTGCAAGGCATCGAAAAAAAGCTGGGCATAACGGTGTATCCTAAAATCCTCACCGGTGGAAAAATCGAATCCGCTGTGGAAACTGCATACCACAAATCTCGCTGCTGCTTATAAACCCGTCCATCCGTGGACGTTCTGAAGACACAAGGAGTTTAGCAAAAGCGAAGCGGAGGCGTACGTAGATGCCTCGTATATTTTCAAAAGAGAAAGGTTGACAGGTTAAAATTAAAAAATATACTAGAATAGTATAGGTTGTATCGAAAGAAACCTCTATTTCATACAGTTCTAAGTTTTGCTTTATTTATTATTGGAGACACATTATGGCTATTGTTATTCGAGGGCTGGGTAAATCGCTTCCTTTAAAAGAGATGAAAAATACGGATTTCCCGCCGGAGCTCGGCACGTCGGATGAATGGATTCGGAGCCACACCGGTATCGGTTCGCGCCGAATTGCAGGAGAAGAGGAGACAAGCGCATCGTTGGCGTATCAGGCGTGTATGGACGCCATTAAAAACAGTAGGACTTCCGAACCTGTAACGGCGGACAAAATCGACCTTATTATCTGCGGTACGGCGACTCCGGATTTTCTGGGTTCCCCGTCAAATGCTTGTCTTATTCAAAACAAACTACAAGCCGTACATTCGGTGTGTTTCGATCTGACGGCGGGGTGTTCCGGTTTTATCTATGCACTGGACACGGCTGCCGGTATGATGGAGAGGCATCACTGGCGGTTTGCGCTTGTGTGCGGAGCGGAAGTGTTGAGCCGTGTTATGGATTGGACTGACCGTTCCACCTGCGTGTTATTCGGCGACGGAGCGGGCGCAGCCTTGCTGGAAAACACGTTTGAACCCTGCGGTCTCGGACTCGGCGCTATGATACTGGGCGCTGACGGCAGCGGAGCAGATAAACTCTACATTGCGCCCGACCGCCACGTGCACATGAACGGCAGAGCAGTGTACGGCTTCGCAGTCGGTCATATTACCGAAACGGTGAAAACACTCCTTGCAAAAGAGCACTTACAAGCAGACGATCTTGATTTAATCGTCTGCCATCAAGCAAATGAGCGGATATTGGAAGCCGCTGCGAAACGGCTTAAAATCGACTTCGGAAAATTTGTCTGCAATCTTGAAAATTATGGGAACACCTCGGCAGCATCCATCCCCATCACCCTTACCGAACTGATGGAACAGGGGAAATTGCTTGAAGGTATGACCATATTGATTACCGGCTTCGGCGCAGGATTGACATGGGGCGGCGCTATTATCCGGTTCTAATGAAATATAGGGAAAGCCGCTAAAAATGAGTTTTCAGAAGTTCTCACCTCATAGGTCTAATATCTGATATTTGTTTTTATGGAAGGAAGGTAATGGAACACGTTTTTTTATTTTCGGGACAGGGTTCCCAATTCAAGGGTATGGCAGAAGATATTTGCAAAAAATATCCGACAGCCCGCGCAATTATCGATGAGATGAGCACTGTTTCGGGGGAAGATATCGCTTCTTTTTTATGGAATACGGAACCGGCTGAACTTGCCCGCAGCGACCGGAGTCAGCTTGCAATTACGGCGATGCAGGCCGCAATTATTGCAGTCTTGCAAGAGCACTATATTACGCCCTCCGCTGCTGCAGGCTTTAGCCTTGGCGAATTTTCCGCACTCTATGCCGCAAAGGTCTTAGATCTTGTAACGATGACAAGGCTGGTAACCCTGCGCGGAAAGATCATGCAAAAATATTGCGAAAAGCTCGATGCGCAGAATAAAGACACCGATAGCGGGTGCGGCATGGCGGCGGTACTCAAGCTGGCGCCGGAGAAAGTTGTCGAGGTGCTAAAACCCTATGCTGATCCCGACACAGGTGTTGCCTTTGCGGCGAATTTGAACAGCCCGATGCAAACTGTTGTGTCCGGTACCGCCAAAGGGCTTGATACTGCGGAAAAACTCTGCAAAGAAGCAGGCGCAAAACGCTTTGTTCGGCTTGCGGTTGCAGGGCCGTTCCATTCGCCGCTGATGCGCGGAGCCGCAGAAGAATTTTCCGCCGCGCTGCAGGATGTGCAGTTTAACGAGCCGGCAATTCCGATTTTTTCAAACGTTACCGGAAAGAGGCTTTTAACGGGTGCAGAGGCAAAAAAGAACGCCGTAATGCACTTAACCCATCCGGTGCGATGGCTTGAGGAAGAACGGGAAATTGCTGCGCTGGCAGGCGAAGCGGCTCTGTTGGAAATAGGGCCGGGCATGACGCTCTGCAATCTGTGGCGGGACAGCGGCTGCGCAGGAACCTGCCTCCCCACCGGCACCGCAGAACAATTATCGGCTGTGATAGACGCCAACCATTTATAAGGGGTTTATATGTTATTACAAGGAAAAAAAGCATTGATTACAGGTTCCTCACGGGGAATCGGAAAAGAGATAGTCCGCCGCTTTCTGGAAGAAGGCGCCGAAGTGTGGGGGCTCTGCACAAAACCGTCTCAAGGAAAGGCGGAGATGGAGGCTTTTGCCGCGCAGCACAACAGCACATTTCACGAAATATACGCCGATTGCGGAAATGCAGAAGAGCTGACCGCTACGGTTAAGGATGCACTCAAGCAATCGGGCGGCTTTCAGATTTTGGTCAACAATGCAGGTATTACACGAGATGGACTCTCGTTCCGTATGCCGCAGGATGATTGGGACGCCGTGTTGCGGGTAAATTTGACGGGAACTTTTTTAACATCTCAGATTGTTTCCTCAGATATGCTGCGGAAACGGGAAGGTTCCATTATCAATATGGCCAGTATCGTCGGTCTACACGGACAGGGCGGTCAAGTCAATTATGCGGCAAGTAAAGCGGGCTTGATCGGCTTTACGAAAAGTCTTGCAAAGGAAATCGGCAGCAGAGGCGTGAGGGTTAATGCGCTGGCACCCGGCTACATCGAAACGGACATGACGTCCTCGTTACCGGAGGAGCTTCGGAAGAGCTGGGTGGAAACGGCTATTCCCTTAAAACGCGGAGGAACGCCGCTCGATGTCGCAAATGCTGCTGTCTTTTTAGCGTCCGATTTATCCGTGTATATCACTGCGCAGGTGCTCGGCGTAGACGGCGGAATGGGCGCCTAATTGAAGGAGAACATAATGAGAAGAGTTGTAATCACCGGCCTCGGCGCCGTTTCGGCTTTGGGAAATACGGTTGCGGAAACGTGGGAAGGAATAAAGGCCGGACACTGCGGAATCGATAAGATTACCGTCAACTACGACCCCGGAGATGATCGGGTAAAAATTGCAGCCGAATGTAAGTGCTTCGATCCTACCGCGTTTATGGATAAAAAAGATGCACGGAAGATGGCGCGATTTTCGCAATTTGCCGTAGCTGCCGCCGTTCAGGCAGTGACGGATGCGGGACTTTCAAAGGAAAATATCGAGGGAGACCGTACCGGTGTAATGATTGGAAACGGCATCGGCGGCTTTGAAATTCACGAAAGCTCGTTCAAAAAATACTTTGAAGCGGGACCATCGCGGATACCGCCGCTCACCATTCCACTGCTTATTCCGAATGAGGCGGCAGGCAATGTCAGTATGCATTTCGGACTGCACGGTGTTTCGTGGACAATTACCACCGCCTGCGCCTCCGGAACCGATGCTTTGGGAAATGCCCTCGATTTAATCCGGTCAGGCAGAATGGATATCTGCCTTGCAGGAGGCACCGAAGCGGCAATCACGGGATTTGGCATTAATGCATTTAGCGTACTGCAAACGCTTGCATCGGATTACAATGATGAACCGCATAAGGCCTGCTGCCCCTTCGATAAAAAACGCTCCGGCTTTGTAATGGGGGAAGGCGCCGGAATCCTCATCCTTGAAGAATACGAGCACGCAAAAAAGCGCGGTGCAAAGATATACGCGGAACTTGCAGGTTACGGCGGCTCATCCGATGCGTATCACCTGACCAGTCCCGATCCGTCCGGCGCAAGCGGCGCATTGGCTATGACGAAGGCATTAGCGGACGCAGGCGTCAAGCCCGAAGATGTGCAGTATTACAATGCGCACGGAACTTCCACCCCGATTAACGACCCGTCCGAAACCGCGATGATTAAAAAAGCATTCGGAAAACACGCATATGACCTGAAAATTTCTTCTACCAAGTCGATGATCGGGCATTGTTTGGGAGCCGCCGGCGCTTTGGAAGCG
>CAJPTT010000023.1 GCA_905373565.1 uncultured Treponema sp.
ATGTTGTTGCCGAAGCGCAAAAGCGGGGCGGTATTGCGGCGTTTGTGGATGCCGAACATGCCCTTGACCCGCAGTATGCGCAAAAACTCGGTGTTAATATCGACGAGCTGTGGGTCGCCCAGCCCGATGCAGGGGAGCAGGCCTTGGAAATCACCGAAAACCTTGTCCGATCGGGTGCGGTAGATGTTATCGTCGTGGACTCGGTAGCAGCCCTTACGCCGCAAGCGGAAATCGACGGTGAAATGGGCGATTCACACATGGGATTGCAGGCCCGTTTGATGAGTCAGGCGCTGCGGAAGCTGACGGCAATTATCTCGCGGTCAAAATGTATTCTCATCTTTATCAACCAAATCCGCATGAAAATCGGTATTGCGTACGGTAACCCGGAAACCACCACCGGCGGTAATGCGCTCAAATTCTACTCATCAGTACGTATCGAAGTCCGCAAAGGCGAAGTGCTCGGCAAGGATGAGGATGAAGCATGGGGAAACAAGGTGCGTATCAAAGTTGTCAAGAATAAAGTCGCGCCGCCGTTCCGAAAGGTGGAGCTGGAAATCCTATTCGGCAAGGGTATCTCACCATACGGCAGCTTGCTGGACTGCGCGGTAAAATATGAACTAATAGACAAAAAAGGCGCATGGTATTCGTATAAAGAAGATAAGATCGGGCAAGGGCATGACAACGCCGTAAAATTCTTAGAGGATAATCCCGATATTGCAATCGATCTTGAAAAGACCTTACGTGCTCAGCTGTTCCCCAACCAAAAATATGTGTCGAGTTTTGTAAAAACCGATCAAGCCGCCGAGTCCGGCGCTGCGGGTAAAACGCCGTCCAGTTCCGGCGAAGCGTCGGCTGCGGCAAAGACGGGGGTGTCAAAGGCGGCGGCTTCCGTAAAACCGGAATCCGCAAAGACTGATAAAGAAGCCGATGCTCAGGCCGCTCCTCCGGCAGGGAAAAAATCCATGCTTGAAAAGGCAGCCCTTGCAGCCGAGAAAACTGAAAGTTTCCAAGCCTCTTCTACGGCAGCGTCTGCCGCGCATAAATCGAAGCCGGGCAGCGCTTTTGACGGCGACAACGAGCTCTTTTAAAGAGTCTGATATCACAGGGTAATCGCATCAGACTGTTTTGCTATATTTCCCCGCAAAATAAATAGGCTATTCAACCAGAATTTCGCCGCTTTGCGCCTCAAATGGTCTCATAGCCTATTTATTTTGCGATTTTTATTTATCTGTCTGATGCGATTTCTCTCCTGCAGGGAAAAGATGCGTGAAATTTTAGGAAAATTTCACGCAAAAGGAAGACCTGTGTTAGAGTTTTGAGCTTACACTGATGTGCAGGGCAGCACCTTCGTCCATGCGGAAAGCAGCGTTTGCGGATCCTTCCGCTCGGTGATGAGTGCGGTAAAAAGCGGTTCCAGCTGAGGCAGCGCCGCATCCAGCAGGTTGAATTCTTCTTGAGAAAAAGGAGACAGCACATAGCCTGCGATATCGGGATGATCGGCGCTACTGCCTTTTTTTCCGCCGGGACGCCCGATACCGATCCTGAGCCGCCAAAAATCCGGCGTACCCAGCGCAGCCTTTATTGAGCGAAGCCCGTTGTGTCCGCCGAGTCCTCCCGACCACTTGAGACTCAAGGCGGCAGGCGGCAGTTCGAGTTCATCGTGTACGACAAGTATTTCCGCCGGAGGAATTTTAAAGAACTGGGCAGCCTCCCCTACTGATTCCCCCGATAGATTCATATATGTTTCCGGCTTTAAAGCATGGACAGCCTGCCCTCCGCTCACTGCCGCCGGAAACCGCCCGTACAGGCCGCGGAACTTATGCTGCCACGAAATTCCCCTGCAAATAGATAAACGATCCGCAGCAATCCACGCTGCGTTATGCCGGGTGCGTTCATACTCCCGCCCGACATTTCCCAAAAATGCTATTAACGAAATCATTCTTTTACCTTCGTGTCGATTATGATCGTAACCGGTCCGTCGTTGTGAATTTCCACCTGCATATCCGCTCCGAATTGTCCGGTTTTTATCGGCTTACCAAGCGCTTCGCTCAGTTTGCGGATACAGCATTCATAGAGCGGGATTGCAATCGAAGGCTCCGCCGCCGCATTGAATGACGGGCGGTTTCCTTTCTTGGTACTGGCAAACAGGGTGAACTGACTGACCAGCAAAATATCTCCCTGCACATCCGCAAGGGCACGGTTCATCTTCCCCTCATCGTCTTCGAAAATCCGCATCTGTACGATTTTCTTAACCAACCAATCTATATCGTCCTCAGTATCTTCAGGACAAATTCCCAACAAAATCACAAAACCCTTGCCGATGGTCTGTGTTTCAAAGCCTTCAATTGCCACGCTTCCCGACCGTACCCGCTGTATCACTGCTCGCATGTCACACGCTCCTCATTCCGTATATCCATACAATAAAATACACTTTTAGCCGTATAATGAATACTTCGAGTCATTTTTTCCTCTCTTATTGATTATATCCTGCCGTCTATGATGTATCTCAATTGTTGCATTTCGAGGCAGCTTCAGTTATATTGGACGGACATCGGGAGCGCACTTTACAATGGATACTCAAAACACGGAACTTTTACAAGCGGGATTAGCCGCATTACATATTGAAGACCGGCAAGGTAAATTGGCAGATATGTTAACGCGATATATTCGCGAACTTGAAACGTTTAATGCCGCATTTAATTTGATAAAGGTACAAAACACTCAAGAGCTGATTATCAAACATATCCTCGACAGCCTTGCGCCGTGGGAAGCGTTAACGCACCGGCTCGATTCACAGCAAACCGAAGGTGCGCTTACCATTGCGGATATCGGTTCGGGGGCGGGGCTGCCGGGTATTCCGCTTGCATGTCTGTTTTTACTTAAAGCTCCGAGCATTACATTTACGTTAATAGAGCGGATGCATAAACGATGTGCTGTTTTGGAAAACGTACAAGCCATGCTGGGATTGACCAACACCGCCGTGCTGGAATCCGAAGCAGAAAACACTCCTGCCGATTATTTTGACATCGCCGTATTTCGAGCGTTTCGGCCGCTTGACCGAACCATGTTGGCTACGCTGCAAAAACGAATCCGCAGTACCGGTATCTTAGCAGCCTACAAGGGAAAACGTACTGCAATTGAAGAAGAGATGCAAGCATTGGGTGCTTATAAACCGGACTATCAGGTGATACCGGTACAAACACCCTTTTATAACGCGGAACGGAATCTCGTTATCATCCCCAAAGAAAAACTTTAGGACGCCTCTTAAAATACAATCTGTTTTTAACGGCTCCTGTAAACTGATTAATAGATCAGTTCCCCCGAATAGTACCGGCGTTCCTTATCCTCTTCCGTAATGCACAGAGCTCCGTCCGAAGCGATGCCGGTAAGGATACCTTCGATAATATCGTTCTCCTGTTGCCCGCGCATAAAACGCACTATAGAGCCTCGCTTCCAAAGCCGGCGGCTGATTTCTTCGTTCCAATCGCGGCGGATGAGGCATTCCTGTATGTGAGTGAGCAGCGCGGGAACAAACACCTCAAAAGAGGGGCACTTATCGGCGCCGATGATCAAGGCAAGAGAGGTAGCCGTGTGTTCTATGCTCCGTAAAAAAGCCGTTTGGAGCAAGTTGATGCCGACACCGGCAAGGACGCAGCCGCCCGCGCCTTCGCAGAGGATTCCTGCCGCTTTTTTACCGTTGATCAAGATATCATTCGGCCACTTAACTGCGGTCCGTACGCCGGAAGGCAAAAACGAATCGAGCGTTACACTGACAGCCAGCCCTATCCGCAGCGTAAAATCGGTGGATGCAGGCTGCCTCAAAATAAGGGTACCGAGCAGGTTTTCTCCTGCAGGGGAAAGCCATTGCCGTCCGGACATACGGCCTCGCCCATCCGTTTGATACCCTGCATAGATGAATGTTCCGTCCGGGCAACCGTCTGCAAGGCATTCGCGGGCAGCCTGTAATGTAGAATCGGTACGTGCGTAATAATACACAGGCGCATTAAAAGGGTTCGTGATTGAAGTTGTTTCTCGTTTTTGTTGCGGTATCAAAATAAACTCCGTGAATAATCTTTCTCTTTTTGCTCCGTTTCGGGGGCTAGCAGGCTGGCAGCATCCGTTTCCGCACGGATTTTTTCTACCAGTTCGGGATTGTTTTTTAAAAATCTGCTTAAAATCTTTTCAAAAAGCTCCATGCAGACGCGCGCATCGTCTTCGGCTCGGTGAGCTTCAAGTGCCGTAATACCGAACTGTACGGCAAGATCCTGCAATGCATAGCTGGAAAGGCCGGGAAATACTTCCTTTGCAAATATCCGCGTATCGACAACCTTATTAGTTAAAGGCGTTTTACCGGCGCGTTTTAGCTCCGCATTAACATAGTTGATGTCAAACGGCGCATTGTGCGCAACTAAAACACCCGTGCCGATAAAATCAAAGAAGTCGGGAAAGACGGCAGCAATGAGCGGCTTATCCTTCAGCATCTCGTCGGTTATTCCGTTTACCTTCCCCGCTTCTTCCGGCATCGGTGTTTCAGGATTGATCAGCACATTGTATCGGGCAACGATCCCACGCCGATCAAATTTTACCGCACCGATTTCGACAATTCTCCCTGATACGGGATCAAGGCCGGTTGTTTCCGTGTCAAAAGCAATAAAGGCTGCCGTATCGTACACGGCGGCCAGCCAATCATAGCTTGTCATCGAACGGTATAGTCCAGATCCCGAGCAAATATTTCTACCTTTTTCTCTGCCTGCTTCTTTGCAGCCTCAAGATCGTTGTTGTTTTCCCTCATCAACTCCGGATGGATGATATAGAATTTGATCTTTGGTTCGGTACCGCTCGGGCGGATACTGATAATCGTTCCGTCTCCCAGGAAATACCGCAGTACATCGCTTACAGGGATATATATGGTTGATGTCTTCTCGGGGATACGCGGATCATAATGAACCGAGTGCTTGACATCCCAGACGGTCCATACATCTTCACTGCCAATTCGTATTAATGGGGACTTGCGGAGCTTTGCCATCATATTGTTCATAATTTCAACACCTTCCGCACCCGGGAACACCTTATTGATGGTCTTTTCGCAGTAGTAGTTATACTGTTTAAAAAGTTCGTCTAAACGCTCTAACAAGCTCTTTCCTTGTTTACGCCAGTAAAGCGCCATCTCGGCACAGAGGGCGGAGGCTGCAATTCCGTCTTTATCGCGAATTTCCATCCCGAAATTATACCCGTAGCTTTCTTCAAAGCCGAAGATATAGTTATAGCCTTTCTTGGATATCTCGTCAGCCTTGTTGCAAATCCATTTAAATCCCGTTAAACATTCAAAAGATGCAACTCCGTATGCTTCTGCAATGCGGTCGGAGAGCCACGACGTTACGATAGAACGCACAATAGCAGGTTTTTCCGGCATAACGCCGAATTCTTTTGCAGTTAGGCAGATGTAGTCGGTAAAAAGGGCGCCCATCTGGTTACCGGTGATAAGGTGCATTTTTCCGTCTTTGTCTTTTACCGCCGAAGCAAAGCGGTCTGCGTCGGGGTCGGTAGCCATCAGGATGTCGGCGCCTTCTTTTTCCGCAAGCTCAATCGCCATTTTAAGCGCGACAGGGTCTTCGGGATTGGGATAGCTGACCGTCGGGAAATTTCCATCCGGCTCACGCTGCTCCGGCACCGTGATGATATTAAACCCCATATCGCCGAGCACTTTTTCTACATGCATCGCTCCGGTACCGTGCAGCGGGGTGTAGACAATCTTTACGGACTTTGACATCTCTTTAATAAGATCGCCGCGGTGCAGCTTTGCTTTCACGCTTGCCCAGTATTTTTCGTCTATTTCTTTATCGATGATGATGAGTTTACCGCTCTTAATCGCTTCGTCGCGGTTCATCATGTTCACTTTTTTAACTGCATTAACTTTTTCGATAATGCCTTTATCGTGAGGAGGGATAACCTGCGCGCCGTCATTCCAATACGCCTTGTATCCGTTGTACTGCGGCGGGTTATGGGAGGCGGTTACGACAACACCGGTATCGCAGCCGAGCTGCCGAATCGCGTAAGAAAGTTCCGGTGTCGGGCGCAGCGCTGAAAAAAGATATACCGTAAAACCGTTCGCGGCAAAAATGAGCGCAGTTGCCTCCGCAAATACATCAGAATAGCGGCGCGAATCGTGCGCGATAACAGCTTTTAACGAACCGCTTTTTGCCTTTTCGGGAAATGTTTCGATAATATAATCGGCAAGCCCCTGAGTTGCTTTTTTAATAACCGTAGGATTCATCCGGTTTGTTCCGCCGCCGATAATCCCGCGCAAACCGCCGGTACCGAATTCCAATTGGCGGTAGAAGCGGTCAAACAACTCTTTTTCATCGTTCTTTGCGATGAGTTCTTCCACTTCTTTTGCAAATGACGGATCGGTTTCTTCCGCCATGTACTGCTTTGCAGATGCAAGAATTGTTTTACTATCCATAAATCGAGTCTCCTCTGCTAATTAACGTCTGAGTATCTGTAGGGCACATCTCTAAAAACGCGAATCGCTTTCCGATACTGCTATTATTCAGTGTAACCGTTTTTTATAGATTACGCAAGGAAATTATTCATTATATCCGCTAAAGCGGATTGCGAAACAGTTTTTGGACGGTTTCCCTAGATTCAGATGCGATGTTTAAAATTAAGTCATTATTATATTTAGATATCCCCACGAAAGTTCAGTGCCTGCCAAGCCGGGCAAGAATACACGCGCCGACCACCGGCTCAAAACGGCGGCGGATAATCCGCACCTGCGGCAACGCATCGCAGATATATGCAGCGGTCAGCTTTGCAAATGAAGCTTGATGCTCCAAAATGCCGCCGGAGAATACCAATTCCGCCTCCGTTCCGTCGAAGAGGGCGCCGTATACGCTGCGAGCAAAGAGCGACAGGTCTTGAGCGGCAGTTTCCAAAATACGTGCCGCAACTGCATCCGATTGCTGTGCCGCCTGAAATACACAAGGCGAAAAAGAGGCCACTCGCGATTTATCAAAGTTTGTATACAAAAAGGGAAATAATTCCCGTATTGTGTTGACACCGTAATGGTTAAACAGCATCGGAGCCAATATAGTGTTCACTCCGCGTCGTTCCAAAGCGGCGGCGGCAGCTTTAATCCCGTCCAATCCTATCTTAAAGCCGGAACCTTCGTCCCCAATCAAATGGCCGAGTCCGCCGGCGCGGGCGGTTCTCCCGTTCTTATCTAATCCGGCGGCAATGGAGCCGGTACCGCTCACTACGATAATGCCTTCCGCCGTTCCGGTACCGCCTGCGAGCGCTGCAAGCGCATCGTTGCAAAGGTATAGAGGACAGCAGATTCCTTCGCCGGTAAAAAAACGGCGGAAATCTTCGGTCTCTTGTTCCGTACTCATACCGGCGGAAGCAAAGCAGCCTGCAGCGCAGTTCTGCACATCGATGCCGCTTTCGGTTTTCAGTTTTTGAATCAAGTCGCAGAGGTTATCACAGGCTGCGTTGAATCCTACCGCATACCGGTTGGTAGAACCGCCCTTTACCTGCGCAATCAGCCGATCGGTTTCATCACAGATACCGAGCCGTGACTGTGTTCCCCCTCCGTCGATCCCGAAAAATAATTGCTTCATCGTTTAGCGCCGTTTATACGCATCGAGCGCATTGTTGATATTGCCGTTCCCCTGCTTAAGCAGCGCTTCGGCTTCCTCTTTCGATACCTCGAGCGAGGCCATAATCACCGCTGTCCGTATCTTCCGTCCGGAATCCTCAAATATCCGTGCGGCATGAGCCTCCCCGCATCCGGTAATCTCGTTAATCAGCCGCTTCGACCGTTCTACCAGCTTTGCGTTCACCGGCATCAAATCGATCATAAAGTTATTATATACCTTTCCCAGCCTAATCATCGCTGTGGTGGTAATCATATTCAGCGCGAGCTTTTGCGCAGTGCCCGACTTCATCCGGGTGGAGCCGGTAACGATTTCGGGCCCGACCGGCAGATAAATGGGATAATCGGCAAGCTCAAAGGTGCGTGAATCTTTATTGCAGCTTATTGCACCGGTCGGGCTGCCGAGCGAACGGGCATACCGGAGCGCTCCCAGCACATAAGGGGCGGAACCGGAGGCGGTAATACCGACCAACATATCGGCTGCCGAAAACCCCGCGCCGCGCAGCTGATCGATACCGTGGTTTTCATCATCCTCGGCGCCTTCGATGGAACGACGGAGCGCGGCATCGCCACCTGCGATAAAGCCCTGCACCATATCGGGGGACACGCCGTAGGTGGGCGGACATTCGGAGGCATCAAGCACCCCCAGACGGCCGGAGGTTCCCGCACCGAGGTAAAACAGCCGTCCGCCTTTTTGAAACACCTCAACCGCACAGTCAACCAGCCGCGTCAATTGCGGAATCGCCTGCGAAACCGCCTCGGGAACTTTTTTATCTTCATTATTGATAATCGTTAAAATTTCTGCCGTACTTTTTGTATCGATTTGATATGAAGCAGGATTACGCTGCTCCGTTACGGGAATCTCTTTCATTATAATCCATTATCTCCTGTTGGTAGGCTCTTGAAAATACGCATACCGTCTACTTATTCGCCAAACCGCTTGGCTGCGCTGAGTGCTGTCGTTATTAATCTCATCGTATTTCTCCTTTTATTGTTTTATATGAGTTATATTATGATAGAAAGGAAGCATCGGTAAAGAGGTTTATTAAAAAATATATCGAATCAACATACCCCGAAAACTATCCTTACGAATAAAAATTTATCGTTGCATTATCAATTATTCCATTGTATTATAATAATCCGATTAGGAATGTAAGGAGTGTTATGGTGGAAATACGGGATATTTTACAACGTGCATATGAATATGGAGTGCAATATGTTGATAACGGGGTAGTTGCAAACTACATCCCCGAACTTGCAAAGGAAGATAAAACAAAGGTTGGCGCTGCGCTTATCGATACGGACGGCTCGTTATATGAGACGGGCTCTTCACGACACAAGTTCAGCATTCAAAGTATTGTCAAAATTATTATTTACCTCTGCGTACTTGAGCACTATGATTTTGATTATATTCAAAAGTTTATCGGCGTAAAACCGTCCGCAAAGCCGTTTAACAGCATCATCGCGCTTGAGTTGAGCGATAAGAATATTCCGGTTAATCCGTTTATCAATGCCGGCGCCATCGTCGGAACCTCGTTATTGTATGAAAAATACGGTAATAATACGTTCGAGATGATTCTTAACCGGACACGCGAAATAGTCGGAAACGATAAGATCGATTACAGCAGAAGCATTTTCAATTCGGAAAGCTCATCCGCCTTTGCGAATAGGGCGCTGACCTATATGCTGTTAAACGGAAAAATCATCCCGGCAAACGTGAATGTAGAAGACCTGCTAAACGTATATTTTAAAAGCTGTTCCATTTTGGCTGATGTGCGGGATTTGGCGCAATTGGGATTTGTGCTGTCGAGAGACGGTAAAGACGGAGACAATAAGCAGCGTTTAAGCGAGGCTCATGCACGGATATTACGGACGATTATGGCGACCTGCGGCACCTACGATTATTCCGGAGAATTTGCAATCAGGATAGGATTACCGGCAAAAAGCGGAGTCGGCGGCGGTATTGTTACTGCATCAAGAGCGGGATACGGCATCAGCGTCTATTGTCCCGGATTGGATTCTCATGGAAACTCTTATGTGGGAACGCGGATACTTGAGCTTATTGCACGAGAACTCAACTTAAATATTTATTAAAAGTTGAAAATATACCGATAAACATACGATAAATCGTTATTTTAGGAGGAAAAAGTATGTTGGAAATGTTAGGCGCCATTATTGCGCCCATCAACAGTTGGCTCTATTACCCTATCTTGATTATTTTGCTGCTGGGTATAGGGATTTATTTTACCGTTCGTTCCGGTTTCTTGCAGGTACGGCTGCTCGGTGAAGCTTTTAGGGTTACCGGCGAAAAACCGATGAAAGAAGGGGACGTATCGTCGTTTCAGACCTTGATGGTAACCACCGCATCCCGAGTCGGTACCGGCAATATCGTCGGAGTCGCAAGCGCTATTTGCTTAGGCGGTTATGGTGCGGTGTTTTGGATGTGGATTGTCGCGATTATCGGCGGTTCGTCTGCCTTTATCGAATCAACGCTTGCGCAAATTTATAAGCGTAAGGATGAAAACGGCGGCTGTTACGGCGGCCCTGCATATTACATCGAAACGGCGTTAAAGAGCAGAGCGATCGGCATCATTTTTGCTATCAGCCTTATTCTCACGTATGCAATCGGCTTTAATATGCTTGCCGCGTTCAATTTGCAAACCAGTTTTACCGTTTACAGCTTTTATGACCCTAAAGTAACGCCGTGGATTATCGGCGCCGTATTGGCAATTATGACCGGCTATTGCTTATTCGGCGGCGGAAAACGCATCCTGAAAGTAACCTCAATTTTAGTCCCCATCATGGGCGCAATTTACGTTGCTGTTTCTCTCGTGATGGTCTTTATGCATATTTCTGCAATGCCGGCGATTTTCTCGCGTATTTTTTCCGACGCATTCGATTTTAAAGCGATTTTCGGCGGTGTTGCCGGTTCTTGTATGATGTACGGCATTAAGCGCGGCCTTTACTCAAACGAAGCCGGTATCGGTTCGGCGCCGAATGCCGCAGCGACGGCGCTTGTCAGCCATCCGGTTAAACAGGGATTGGTACAGATGCTTTCGGTATTCCTCGATACGCTCATTATATGCAGCGCAACCGCCTTTATGTGCTTTAGCGCCGGCATCGAGCCGTCGGAATCCTTAAGCGGCGCGCCGTTTGTACAGGCTGCATTATCCTCGCTGATGGGTAACTTCGGAAATCACTTTATCACGTTCTCTCTGATATTGTTTGCTTTTACCACCCTGCTCGGTAACTTGTACTATGTCGATGATAACCTCGCCTATATTTACGGGAAGGTTCCCAGCAAAACCTTTATGCTAGTGTATAGAATTTTTGCATCCCTTGTCGTGCTTTTCGGCGCAGCTCATAAACAAGCCTTGGCATGGGATATCGGCGATTTGTTGATGGGTATTATGGCCTTGATTAACTTACCGGCAATCTTCCTTTTAGGTAAGACCGCAATGAAGGCTTTGAAAGATTACGAAAAGCAACGGAAGGAAGGAAAAGACCCGGTATTCCATGCAGCCGACATCGGTATGAAGGAAAAGCTGGACTTCTGGAATTAACGTTTTAAATTAAAAAAACGGATACAGGTGCCTAAACATTTTTTGTTTTTAGGCGCCCGTTATATAAGAACCGCATCCCCTGATGTTCTACGTCGATAATCGCGTTGTAGTCAATAGAAATATGAGAGTTCATTTCTTTGGTATTCTTTATAGCATCTTTTAATGTTTGGTTATCAGTCCAAAAACTGCAAGCCTATCGCCGTAATTGTTTTACACCGATAGTTCTTGCGCGCTTTCAGGTGTAAGGCCTCTTTTATACATAATATGTCCGTTTTCTTTGACAATCCATGTCTTTACGGTATCTTTTGCCCAAAGCTTAAAATCTTCTCTGAAGATACGGTCTATGTCCGTTTCATCTTTGGGGGAAAACGGTAATTTGCTATAGTAATGCTCTACCGTTTCTTGCCACGTTTCTTTATTCACTTTTCGTGTGTCATTTATTGATTTGTAAAATTCGGTCAGCGCCTTTTTATTCAATCCGTCATAAATCAGTTTATAGTACACAGGATTGAGTAAAAAGCAAATTTTGCTTTCGTAACTATAAGCGCTATACTGAGACTTATTCCATTCATATTTATTTGACAGTATTGCCTCTTTGTTTTTCCAAAGATCTTCACGAAACTCCTCTTTCTCCTCCGTTTCGACGGTGCGGCTGACGTGCCAATCTTTTCCAATCTGTTCTACGCACTTCTTAAACGCCCCTTTGTCGTTCTTTGCGATTGCATTTAAAAGCTCTGCGCGGAACACATGCTTTACTGCAACATTTGCTTCCTCTTCCAAACAAATCATTTCATTACTCATAAAAACACCTCTTTAATATTGTTCTCGCTTACAACGGCATATTAACAGTACCGTTGTTGCGGTTATAGACGATCGCAGGGCAACCACGTATCCCTATTTATTACGGGGCACCTCTAAAAATCTAACCGAGTTTTTAGAGGCGCCCTAGTTATATATGCAGCGGATTATTCATCCTTTGCAAACCATTCCGCCCTTGCTTCCATCTTGTCTGCATTATCTTTATAGTCATCCAACGAATCCGCCGGAACTTTAATACTGCCTGCGCTTAAGCGGCGGCAGCCGTCAAACGCATAATCAAATTTATTATCGAGATACCCGCATTTGAGCGTAACGGATGTCAGACTTGTACAGTCGTTAAAGCAGTAGCTCATATTCGTAACACTATTAGGGATGTTCGGTATTTGCTCAAGCTTTGTACAGCAGTTAAAGCACCATTGCATATCCGTAACACTATTAGGGATGTTCGGTATTTGCTCAAGCTTTGTACAGCCGTTAAAGCAGCCTGCCATATCCGTAATACTATTAGGAATATTCGGTACTCGCTCAAGCTTTGTACAGCCGTTAAAGCACCATCTCATATCCGTAACACCATCAGGGAGTTCCGGTACTTGCTCAAGCTTTGTACAGCCTTTAAAGCAGTTGAACATATTCGTAACACTATTAGGGATGTTCGGTATTTGCTCAAGCTTTGTACAGCCGTTAAAGCAGCTTCTCATATCCGTAACACTATCAGGGATGTTCGATACTTGAACAAGACTTGTACAACCGCTAAAGCAGCTTTGCATATCCGTAACGTATGGCATTGTGCCGAATTTGAGCGCTACCTTTTTCCGTTTGTTGCTGTTCAGTATTTGCCCGAGCGGGCTTGCACTATCACTAATGAAGTTTCCTTCTACGTCTGGCGCCGTAAGACCGGTTATTTCGATGTAATAGATTCCGTCGGATGCAGGCTGTGCGGCAAGATAAGCGTTCAAGTCAGCGTATGCGACCGGCGTATATACTATAGGCTTAAACGTTACATTGACCGTTGTGTTTTCGGTAATCTTCACCTTTGCGGTTGTATC
>CAJPTT010000024.1 GCA_905373565.1 uncultured Treponema sp.
ACTTCAAAGTTGCTTTTGTATACTTTATACGCAGAAAATACAAACAATGCAAAAAGGAGTCTGAGTTAACAGATTGATATGAGGGCATTTTTCAAACACTCAAGGTATCGTCTGTAGAGATGCCCATTACCCCCTCTGCAACTTTAGAAATTACACATACCCCATCTGAAAGGTTTTGAGCGGCGCTCCGGCCATCTTTTCGGTTAAGAAGAAGAGGAACCGCTTGAGCTCCCCATAGGCGGCGGGGCTGAGTGGCAAGTGCCGTGAATAGCCGGGAGCTTTTTCCGTTACGGCATACAGATACCTGAAAGCCTCTGCAGAAAGCGGAAACGTATGAGCATCGAACCGGCGGCAAGAACTGCAAAAGCACTCATCCTCTGCGGGGCTATATACAGCGCAGCACGTTTCCGCCGGGCAGGATGCAGCGTTTGCCGCAATCTCGATGCCGCACGTGCCGCAGTGGAATATATCGGGGGCAACACCCGCCGTCTGCAATAGCCGCCATAAAAAGCGCAAGAGGCCCCGCTCGCATCCTTCATCGTCGGAAACGCACAGCCCATCCAAAAAAGCGTTCACCAGCTGCCAGTTCACCGTGCCGCAGGTCTTTATCGTGATTTCGCTGCACACGGCGGCGCACCAGCTGCGGGCTAAACTTTCGCGCAGCTCCATCCGGTAGGCGCTCACTGAAAAATCGGTAATTTTGTTCGAATTTTTTATCGGGTTTGAATAGAGCCAGACTTGCCCGCTTTGATAGGTAGAAACCATTCCCCGCAGTTTACTCCGCGCGCCGCCGAACAGGGTTGCCGGTACAATGGTACACCCGTGCTCCTGTGGCACAAGGAGCGACACGTTCCGATGGTCGCTGCTAAAAGAAGAAACCGACAGCACAAGCGCCTCGGTATTCCAAGAACGGTTACTCATACTGCCGGTTTTATGGTCGGAGCATGTAAGTACGGTACATACAAACGCATCATGTACCGGTACGCTGCATACCGGTACATCCCGTATAAGTACGCTGCGTTGCGGTACAACACGCTGCCGGGGTTAAAATTCCGCAGATTTCGGAGTCCGCGGATACGGAATAACATCGCGGATATTCGCCATACCGGTAACATAGAGGAGCAGCCGGTCAAATCCGAGCCCGAATCCCGAATGCGGTACGGTGCCGTAACGGCGCAAATCCAAATACCACCAGTAGTTTTTGACATCAAGCCCGAGATCGGTCATACGGGTTTCCAGCGCGGCAAGGTTGTCTTCCCGTTCGGAACCGCCGATAATCTCGCCCAGTCCCGGCACCAGCACGTCCATCGCCCGCACCGTTTTACCATCATCATTTTGCTTCATATAGAAGGCTTTTATTTCCTTAGGATAATCCGTTACGATAACGGGGCCTTTAAAGACCTGCTCGGTCAAATATTTTTCGTGCTCGCTTTGAAGATCGCAGCCCCAGAACGGTTTAAACTCAAACTCGGATGCGTGTTTTTCAAGTTCTTTCACCGCATCGGTATAGGTAATGCGGGTAAACTTGGACTGCACCACGTGTTCCAGCGTTTCGATAAGCCCCGGTTTAATCTGTGCATTAAAGAATTCAAGGTCAGCTCTGCAATGAGTTAACGCCCATTTAAGGAGATAGACAACAAATTTCTCCGCTAAATCCATGTTGTCCTCAAGCTGGAAAAACGACATCTCCGGCTCTATCATCCAAAATTCGGAGAGGTGCCGTGTCGTGTTTGAGTTTTCCGCACGGAAGGTCGGCCCAAAGGTATAGACCCGTGAAAGAGCTGTTGCATACGTTTCTATCTCAAGCTGACCGGAAACCGTCAAATAGGCCTCGCGTTCAAAGAAGTCCTGTTTGTAATCAACTGCGAAGGTGGCAGGATCGGCTTTATCTTTTAAAGCCTTGCGGACAATCTCCTGCATATTGAGCGTGGTTACCTGAAACATCTCGCCGGCGCCTTCGCAATCGGAGGCGGTAATCAGCGGCGTATGCACGTACTGGAATCCGTGCTCTTGAAAGAAGTTATGTACGGCAAAAGCCATTTGGTTCCGCACACGGGCAACCGCTCCGAATGTATTGGTACGGGCGCGTAAGTGAGCTATGTCGCGTAAAAACTCAAACGTATGCCGTTTTTTTTGCAGCGGATAGGTTTCTCCGGAAGCTTCGCCGTACACAAAAATCGTTTTTGCGGCGACCTCTACGGCCTGTCCCGATGCGGGAGATTCGATCAATGCACCGACCGCTTTAATTGAGGTGCCGGTCGTAATCCTGCTTAATTCTTTTTCGGTTTGTGCATCAATCCCCTTATCGCGGTCAAAGGTGAGCTGAATCGACGCAAAGCATGAACCGTCGTTTACTTGAATAAAAATGAGGTTCTTTGTTTCGCGTTTGGTACGCACCCATCCGTAGACGGCAACCTCCTGCCCGTCCGGTTTCTGCGTCAGTATATCTTTAATTAATGTAATCATTTTAAAATCTTATCCCTATTCGCTGTCGTATTCGATCAGTGTTTTAATCGGTAAATCACCGATAATCTTGTCATAGTGTAAAAACGGCAATCCGATAACGCCGCAAAAACCGACCACCTCGGCACCGCCCTGATTCAGCATTTTCCGCGCCGCATTCAGCGTGCCGCCGGTTGCAATCAGGTCGTCAAGCAGCAATATCCGCTGACCTTTTTGTATATCGGAGGTATGAACTTCGATCGTTGCTTGCCCGTATTCGAGGTCATAAGAACAGGAATAGGTTTCACCCGGCAGCTTTCCCTTCTTTCTGATAAGAATCAACGGAATACCGAGTCTATCCGCAAAGGGAGCCGCAAAAATAAAACCGCGCGATTCGATAGCTGCAACCGCATCGATTTTTTCATCTTTATAAAAGCTCGTAAGCTTATCCAAACAATAGTGAAACGCTTCAGGATTTATCAGAAGCCCCGTAATATCATAAAACAAAATTCCCTTCTTAGGAAAATCCGGAATCTTGCGGACGGCACTATCTATCAATGTATCTTTCATATTAACATTCTAACTTTACAGGGTATAATAGTCAAGGTAAAGGAAAAACAGTATAAGGCAGGTAAAAAATATAAAGGGAACCTCTAAAAAAACTGAGGTTCCCTATTCTTCGCTTTACAGCTTGTGCATTTTCTTAGGCTGTGTCATATTCTCCGGTTTCAGAATTTCGTCGAGCGCTTCCTTTGACAACAAGCCGCGTTCCAACACAAGGTCGTAAACGCTGCGGTTATCTTTGAGGGCGGTTTTGGCAATATCGCTTGAAGTTTCATAGCCGAGCACCGGATTAAGCGCCGTTACCAAACCGATACTCCGGTAGGTCAGCTCCTTGCACCGCTCTACATTCGCTTCGATGCCGTCGATACAGCGCTGCCGAAGCGTAGACATACCGTTGTTTAAAATCGAAATCGATTCCAAAATACTATAAATGATAACCGGTTCAAAAACGTTCAGCTCCAACTGCCCCGCTTCGGCGGCCATCATCACCGTCGTGTCATTCCCGATAACACGGAAACATACCTGATTCATCACTTCGGGGATAACGGGATTGACCTTACCCGGCATAATCGACGAACCGGGTTGCATTGCAGGCAGATGTATTTCGTTTAAACCGGCGCGCGGCCCTGAGCCAAGCAGACGCAGGTCGTTACATATCTTTGAAATTTTTACTGCAAGGCGTTTCAGTTGGCCGGAATAGGAAACAAAGCAGGATGTATCATTTGTTGCGGCAATCAAATTCGCCGCTTTCTTAACCGGATAGCCCGAAATTTCCGCGAGGCGCTTTGTTACCAAATCCGCATAAGCAGGATCACTGTTGATACCGGTACCGATAGCGGTCGCCCCCATGTTTATTTCAAGTAAGCCCGAAACAGCCTGCCGGATATGCGGCACTTCGCCTTCCAAACTCGCTGCATACGATTCAAATTCCTGACCGAGCGTCATCGGAACCGCATCCTGCAGTTGGGTACGCCCCATCTTGATATGCCCGCCGAATTCTTTTCCTTTTTTACGGAAAGAAGCGATTAAGTTTTCAAGCTCGGTAATCAGGCCTTCCGTATGTAAACAGATGCCGAGTTTTGCTGCCGTCGGATACGCATCGTTGGTGGACTGCGCAAGGTTGATGTGGTTATTCGGATGGCAGAATTGGTATTCGCCTTTTTTATGCCCCATTAGTTCAAGCGCACGGTTTGCAATCACCTCATTCGCATTCATATTGGTCGACGTTCCCGCTCCGCCTTGAATCATATCCGCAGGAAACTGTTCATGCAGCTTACCGGCAATGATTTCTTTACAGGCAGCGATAATCGCTTCCGCCGTCGGTTTTTCCAACAAACCCAATTCATAGTTCGCCTGTGCCGCCGCCTGCTTAACCATTGCAAGGGCTTTGATAAACCCCGAATAGGCGGAAAGATGCACTCCGGTAATATTGAAGTTTTCCGTGCAACGGAGCGTTTGTACGCCGTAATATGCCTCATCGGGAACGTCCCGATATCCTAAAAGATCATGTTCTTGCCGCATTGTTTTCTCCCATATTATTTTTGTTGCAGCTCATGGAGCGAATCGAAAGGATAGACAGCGCTTACGGTTGTTTCGATTCGATTATCGGCAGATGCCCCGAATATAACCGGTGCGTCAGGCTTCATAAACTCGGAAATAACCTGTCGACAGGCGCCGCACGGCCCAACCGGATAATCGGCATCGGGGGTTGCAATTGCAATAGCGGTAAAGTTTCTTTTGCCCATTGCAACAGCGCTGAACATAGCAGTGCGCTCGGCACAGTTGGTCAATCCGTAAGAACGGTTTTCAACATTCACACCGGTAACGACACTACCGTCATCAAGCAGCAGTGCAGCGCCCACTCTAAAATGAGAATAGGGGGCGTAGGCATTTTTTGCCGCCTCCATAGCTTGCTCAAAGAGATGCTCATACTTACTTGAATTTTTCATTCTACTATTATACCATATCGCTTATGAAAATTACAGCTTTCAATAATCGTTTTATTATTTTTCCTATTCTTTTTTTATTCATATATATTTTTATAGCAGCAGTCCCCCTCGGTTCCGATATCTATTTGAAGCCCGTGTGGGTGCGTACCATTACGCCGGATAGCGCTCAAGCAGAATTGGAAGGAATTGTAAAGGAAGCCGAAAACGGAACTCCGCAGGCAACAGTTGAACAATTCACCGGAAAAACACCTAAACTCTTTCTTACGGAGAGCAGATTTGGATACTTTACCGCCGACGGCGAATTACTCCGCTCATCCCCTGTTACACAACGCATTTCGGCTTCTTCCTCAGCGTGGACTGCATACGGAAGCGGCGCCGTTCAAACACCGATTTATCGCCCCGACGGCTCACTGATAACCGTTATCGAAGAGCCGGGTTTTGTGTACATCGACGAAGACCGTTTCTACTTGTTTGAGCCGGGCGGAGGCGCCGTTAAGCAATACAGTGCCGATGGAAAACCGCTGTGGCGTTACCTGCACACCGCACCGATTACCGCCTTTCACAGCACGGAAAGCGGCGTTGTTATCGGATTTTCGGACGGAAAATTGGCCGCACTTGATTCCGCAGGTAATGTGCTGTTCGATTTTTACCCGGGCGGCAGTGACTATCAGGTTATACTTGGAGCAGCGCTTTCCTCCGACGGACAACTCGCCGCCTGCGTGTGCGGGATCGACCGCCAGCGGGCATTGCTCATACGCATAGACGGTAATAAATACAAAATCATACATCACCGATACTTGGAAGGAAATCTCCGCAGGCAGGTTTTTGTGGATTTCGATGTAAAAGGCAAGAATGCCGTATTTGAGTGTGCGGAAGGTATCGGCTTTATCGACTGCGATCGGTTAATATCCGGCATTATGCCTCAGCACGGTACGGTTATCGCCGGAGGTCAAAATCCGTATAAGAATATCATGGCGATTATAAGCAAACAGGAACAATGCTCAACATTATCGTTTATCGAAGCGCCTGCATATATCGTCGGAAAGACGACCTTCCCTTCAAAAAACACCTTTATGGTACAGGAACAGGAAACGATATTCCTCGCGACCGATACAAAATTAGCGCGTATCGATATAAAATAAAAAAGAGGATACTGATATGAAACGATTTTTCTTTTGCCTCTTAGCTGCAACGATATTTTTTACGGAATTACCTGCCTTGGAATGGCCGGCCGACACACAGGATTTTTTACGGCTTTTCGGTCAGCGCATCGGCGAAAACACGTTTGAACAAGGTTTAGCCTTTGAGGAAGTAACAACAGTACGTGCTGCCGACGATGGGATTCTCTTGATCGCCCTGGATAAAAAATACGGAACCGGCGCATTTCCTTCTACGCTCGGAAATGCCTTGGTGTTTTTGCACGATGACGGGCTCCAAACGGTTTATGGGAATCTGGACGACACCACGGTGTTCCGAAATAGAGTAACCGCTGAATCAACCGCGGTTATCGGAAGAACGGGTAACAGCGGATGGGGAAAGCCTAACGACCTTATCTTTCAAGTCAGCGATAATCAAAAAAAAGTATATATCAATCCGTTGTTACTGCTTCCGTCAGTCAGCGATAAAATAGCGCCGCAGATACAGGATATCATTTTGATAAACGAGCAAAATACCGTGTTTCAAATGAGCGGACAAAAAAACGTACGGCAAGGAAGCTATGAATTATATGCGAACATCTCCGACACAATGGTATCGGGCGGCCACAGCTTTAGTCCCTTCCGCATTACCATTTTTGTAAACGGAACAAACATTCGAACCATTCCTTTTGAAACCATCATGCAAAAAGACGGCGGCTCTTATTTAGACAACACCGCCTTCACCGATGCATTGCTATACCGACGGAAAGACGGACTTTATTTGGGGAAGATTATCCTAAACCGCGGAAAATCCGATATATTAATTACAGCACGAGACATTACCGGCAACGAAAAATCGGAACGGTTTACCATCCAAGTCGACTAGCGGCTCAGGGTAAGCACATCAGATGGCCTTTTCAATAGCCCCGCAGAATAATGGGAACCGCCCAAGCAGAGTTTCGCCGCTTTGCGGCTCAAATGCTTGCCCGGTTTCCATTATTCTGCGATCTTTATCTAGCAGCCTGATGTGTTTATCCTTCTCGTGAAGAAGGCCAATCTCATCAGAGAATATAGATAAGAATCGCAGAAGAATGGAGGTTGGACGACCATTTGAACCGCGAAGAGGTTCAACTCTGGTTGGACAGCCTCCATTATTCTGCGGGGATATTCTCGCAACTGTCTGATGAGATTGGCCTAGCGGAGGAAATAGTGAAAAAATACGAACTGATACAGGCGCTGATTGAGGCGGGGGCGGTTGCCGTTATTCGGGCGGAAAATAAAACGCAGGGGCTTAAAATCGTGGAGGCGGTGCGTGCCGGGGGAATAACGGCAATCGAAATTACGATGACGGTACCGCACGCCGACGAAATTATCCGCGAGTTAAGCGGAACATTCGGTGCGGATGTATTGCCGGGAGCCGGTACGGTACTCGATGCGGAGACCGCGCGGGTGTGTATCCTTGCCGGTGCGCAATATATCGTCGGGCCGTCTTTTAACGAGGACTGTGCCCGCCTCTGCAATCGGTATGCGGTGCCGTATATTCCCGGCGTGATGACGCCGCAGGAAGCGGTGCGGGCGCTTGAGTTCGGAGCGGACATCCTCAAGCTGTTTCCGGCGGAGCTTTTCGGACCGAAAATCATCAGCGCCTTTAAGGGGCCGCTTCCGCAGGGAACCTATATGCCGACCGGCGGCATCACTGCCGAAAACGCAGCCGAGTGGATTAAAGCAGGAGCCGCAGTGCTCGGTATCGGGGGAGCGTTGACGAAGGGTGCCAAAACAGGTGATTTTGAATCGGTTACCCGCACTGCCCGTCAATTAAAGGAAGCAATCGCTGCTGCACGCAGCAAATAACTACCATTTGTTATGAATACCAATTCGGAAACAGGCACATTGCTGAAAAAAAGGCAAGAAAATAAGTGGCTTTTAGTATTTGAAAGTCTATTAACCGGCTTATTAACAGGGCTGGTTATTACTGGTTTTCGACTTTCGATCTCTTATCTTAAAAACAGCCGTATTGCATTATACGATGTTATACGGGCGGCAGGCGCACTCGGCGTTGTTCTTGCGCTGGCAGGTTTGGCGCTGGTGGGATTATTTATCGGTTTTATTATTACGAAATGGCCGATGATTAAAGGCGGTGGCGTTGCACAGATCGAAGGCGTTTTTATGCAAAAATTGCAGTTCTCCCCGCTTTCGGAACTCCCGCTCAAATTTATCGGCGGCGTTCTTGGAATTGGACTGGGGCTTTCGATGGGACGCGAGGGGCCTTCCGTACAGTTGGGCGCTTATGTCGGGGATGCCGTTGAACGCCTGGGAAAACGCTCGTTTTCCGAACGGGTATGCCTTATCACTGCAGGCGCCGCCGCCGGACTTTCGGCAACCTTTAACGCCCCTTTTGCTGCAATTGTTTTTGCTCTGGAAGATATTCATCATCATTTAACGCCGTTACTCTTAGCTTGCGTTATGGCAGGGGCTTTTGCCGGCGATTTTGCCGGAAGTATCTTTTTGGGTTCCGGCCCGATTTTCCGATTTTTTACCGCCGCAGCATTTCCGCTTTCTCAATTTGCATGGCTGATAGGACTTGGGATGTTTGTCGCACTGGTCGGACATGGGTTTAAGCAATCAATCTATTTTTTCCAACAATGTTATAAAACACTCCATATTCCGCCGGTTTTGCGGCCGGTTGTTCCGTTCCTGTTGTCGCTGCCGGTCGGGTTGTGGCTGAGTTATTCCTCCGGCGGCGGAGACGGGCTGATAAAAGCGCTGACTGAACAGTCCTTTCCGCTTATGACATTGCTGATGTTCTTAGCCGTTAAACTGCTTTTTACCGGCATTTCCGCAGGGTCGGGGGCAATCGGAGGGATTTTCGTACCGCTTCTTGCGTGTGGCGCGACCGGCGGAGCGTTGTATGCAACGGCGCTTGTACATTTCGGATTATTGACGCAAGAATACGTTAATGCCATGATTCTATTCGGTATGGCTGCCTGTTTTACGACCGTTATTAAAGCACCGCTTACTGCCTGCGTTATCGTGTTTGAAACAAGCGGGGCATTCAATCAACTGGGCGGCTTGGTACTTACCTGCCTTACGGCCTATCTGACGGCTAATTTTATCGGTTCGCAAGCGCATGACCATATCCTATTGGAGCAGATACTCGAAGCCGAGCAAAGCGACATACAATCCTCGACCGATAAACACGGAATATATCGCCCGCAGCTTTATGAATTGCCGATCGGCTTGCACTCAATTGCTGCATTAAAGAAAGTCCGCGAAATGGACTGGCCCCAAAAATGCCGCATCATCGGCGTTATGCATGGCGAACATGAGTTTGTCCCCGACGGCAATACCGTGCTGTACCCCGGCGACAAACTGATTATCCTTGCGGAAGATACCAGCGGTTCTCTTTTAGAACAGCTTACCGGTTTAACTGATGATCATGCTAAATAATTTTTAGGTAATCTTATAAATTTTTCTTGCTATTTATCATATTCGAGGCTATAATTATTTACACAAGAGTAATCAACAACCCCAACGCAGAGCATCAGGGTTGTTGTTCTCATAAAGTGGTTGCAGTCGGTTTTCATACCCTTTATTACGGCGCAAAAAAAGCCGGTGGTATGAAATCCTCCGCACAAATCATTCGCGTCCTTATCATTATAAAGCAAGATTAAGCGAGTGATATATTATAAGTTAAGGAGGAGATTATGAGTATTTCAAAAGAAAATATTTATAAGCTCGAAGGTCGAGTCCCATTAAAGACCGCGATTCCGTTAGGTATGCAGCATGTTTTGGCTATGTATGCCGGAAACCTCGCGCCGATTTTGGTTATATCGGGCGTTCTTAATATCCCTGCGGATATCAAAGTTTCACTGCTGCAAAGCGCTATGTTTGTTGCCGGTGCCGTTACGTTTGTACAGCTGCGCCCTATTTGGAAAATCGGTTCGGGGCTTCCCACCGTTATGGGAACCAGCTCAGGCTTTATCCCCGTTGCTATCGGCGTAGGATTGCAATATGCCGCAATGGGTGACTGGTCAAACGGGTACGCCGCCATTCTCGGGGCATCCTTCATCGGCGGTTTAATGGAGTTTATGCTCGGGTTTATCGTTAAACCGCTTCGCAAGTTCTTGCCCCACGTTGTTACCGGAACTGTTGTTACCACGTTGGGAATTTCGCTTATTCCCGTCGGTATTAAATTTGTCGGCGGAGGTGTCGGACTTGAACAAACACCCGGTTTCGGTTCGATAAAGAATCTGTTAGTTGCGCTTTTTGTCTTTTTAACGATTATCTTTATCCGCCAAATGTTCACCGGTTTTTTAAGTATCTCTTCCATTCTGATCGGACTTATCGCAGGGTATATCGTTGCCATATTTGTCGGTATGGTAGATTTTACGCCGGTAAGAAACGCCGCATGGATTTCCGCTCCGCTGCCCTTCTTTGCCGTAGGGCACCTGAACCTTGCCTTCCATTGGGATGCGATTGTCCCATTCATGCTCGTCTACCTTGCAACAACCGTAGAAACGATCGGGGATAACACCGGCATTGCAGTCGGCGGCCTCGGACGCGACATAACCGACAAAGAATTACAGGGCGCAGTTCATGCGGACGGCTTTGGCAGTATAGTTGCCGCAATCTTCGGCGTTATGCCGAACACCTCATTCAGCCAGAACGTCGGGCTTATCGGTATGACAAAGGTTGTTAACCGGTTTACGATCGGAATCGGCGCGAGCTTCTTGGTACTGTGCGGCTTCTTCCCCAAACTCGGAGCAATTGTTTCGACTATCCCGAACCCCGTATTGGGCGGCGGCGTATTGCTGATGTTCAGTATGATCACGATGAGCGGTTTAAACTTGATTTATCAAAGCGGAAAGATTGCGGAACGCGATGTTGTCATTATCGCAGCGTCCCTCGGCGTTGCTTTCGGTTTAAGTAATGTACCGCAAGTGATGCAGCACCTGCCGATGTGGTTCCAGAATATCTTTAAGCAGGCCATCGTCGGCGCCTTTGTTACCGCACTTATTCTGAACCTTCTGCTTCCTAAGTCAAAAGAGGATTAACCGATTTGAGCATATCGCCGCACAAGAATAAAGCTGCCAATGCTTCTGACAACTTCGGCGCCGGTAAGCCGGTCGTTTCGGAACTTGGAAAGCGGATATTCTTTGTTACCGGCGAACCGGGCTGCGGGAAGTCTACCTTTCTCGCAGCTCTTATACAAAAATTCAACTTACAGCCTTCAGGCTTTATTACAAAAAAAGAAGAAACGGCAGCGGAACCGGCACTGTATATACATCAGATAATAAACGGAACGACGCAGTTCCGCTATGAGGCCGATAACCGCGCCGGAATATGCTGTTCGCCTAAACCGGTCGGTTTTGCGCCGGTATTTGATGCGTACGGGGTTATGTGTTTAAAGCAGGCGGAGACGGCGGTACGTTCTTCGCTTGACGGCGATTATGCCGATGCCGATTGCTCCGAAGCTACACAAAAAAACAGTACCGTTCCCGAACCGACAGATCCGCCCCAACCTTACGACATCAGTCGTAGCAGCACCCCACCGCAGCAGCATCTGCCGGTCATCTTACTGGATGAACTCGGCGTTATGGAATCGGATGCGGAGCTCTTTTTCCGCACCGTGTGTACGTTGTTTTCCAATCCCCAGTATTATATCATCGGCGCCGTAAAGCCCCACGGAACTCGCTTTTTGCCGGTCTTGGAACAAATACCGGAAGCTACGGTGTTTCATCTAACGCCGCACAACAGACCTCAGTTATATGCTCAGCTTGAGCAAGCGCAGAGCTTTGCCGCGTTTTTGCATATCGTCAGCAGCGAATATCCAAATGCTAAGAAATGATGTGCTGCTATGAATACTATCGCGATAGAGAATGCTCCCAACACTACTGGAAGCACTGCCGAACTCCCCACTGCAATTCTTCTTGCAGGAGGGCTTTCTACCCGTATGGGCTGCTGCAAACAGCTACGCCCGCTTTGCGGGAAGCCGTTAATCCGATATGTTGTTGAAACGCTGCTTGAAGCAGGTATTACCCATCTGGTGATTACGGTTAATAGCGAAACGCAGCAGCCCATAACAGAAATGATGGAGCGCCTGACACAAAAACAACCTGTGCAAAGCAGCGTTCTAAAAGAACCGGCCGCCGGAAACGGCACATTCCATCCAGTCCGCTGCGATATTATCTTTAATCCTGAGCCGGAGCGGGGACAGGGACATTCGGCTGCTCTTGCAGTACAAGCTGCCTGCGTCTATCATACAGAGACTCTTGCAGTACAGACTGCTCGCAGCAGCTGTACGGAATGTTCTGCCTCAAATACCGTCCATACCTATACCCCAAGCAGTTTCTTATTTTGTACTGCCGATCAGCCTTTTTTACAAGCAGATAGTATCCGCGACCTCTGCGCCGTATTTCAGAGCCATCCCGACTGCATTGTTTCTGCTGCCTTTAACGGCAAACACTGTTCTCCGGTCATCTTTCCGGCGGCATTGGCCGGTGAGCTCAGCCGCTTGGACGGAAGTGTCGGCGGCAGAACCGTAATGAATGCTCACCCTGACCTGATACTGTACTCCCCGCTTCGCTCCGAGATGGAAGCCTTCGACATCGATACGCCCGAAGAGTTTAAGCGGGCAGAGAAATATCTGAAGAAGATAGCGATAGCGTATTAAAAAGCTTTCCGAAACAGTACAGAGTGCAAGCGTCAATATCTGATCTTTAACATTTCTTAAAAGTCAAGCACAAAAAATGGGGAACCCAGGGTAAACGTATCAGGCCGTTTTTTTAACATCCCCGCGGAAAAATTGAGACTATTCAACCAGAGTTGAACCTCTTCGCGGTTCAAATGGTCTCACAGTCT
>CAJPTT010000025.1 GCA_905373565.1 uncultured Treponema sp.
AAAACAAAAATAGACAGGGTAAACGTATCAGACATTTTTTAACAACCCCGCAGCAGAAAAGAGGCTGCTCAACCGGAGTTGAACCGTTGGTTCAAATGGTCTCACAGTCCCAATTATTCTGCGCTTGATATACTCCGTCTGATGCCTTTGCCCGTCTGTCAAAAAAAATACAAAAAAAAGCCCTGCCGAATGTAATCGGTAGGGCTTTCTAGGATAGTGTTTATAACCGTTATGCTTTTTGCTCGGTTATCCTTTTAGGTTCTGCGGCTATTTTTCCGCTAAAAGCATCGTTTTGGTGTCAAGTTTACAGCCGGTATCAAAGTCTGCTTTGCCGCGGGCTTTTAACGCATGTATTTTAATTGCTTCCGGAGTCGGTTCTAAATACAGGATAACGTCAAAATCGTTGGCATACGGCTTTAAATCGGAATGAATGACTTTTTCACGTACGTCAGCGGAAGCCGTATACCAGATACACATGCCGGTTTCTTTTGCAAAAGCTTTTATCTGCTGAATAGCTTCGGGAACCGCTTTAGAAAAATCGAAATCATCGATCATCAGCGCTGACGGCTTGGAGCCTACTTCAAACAGCGCCTTTACGGTCTTGATAATCTGGGTTGTGCGCACAATGTCCTGATTAAAATTAAGAACAATGCGCCGTGCGATAACCTCAGATTTTAATTCGGCTGCTTTTTCAAGGTGTTTTTTCTCGGCTGTTTCGTCGAACATATTATTGTACCATGTAATGGCATAATCGGTTTGCTGACTGAACGAGATATGTACAATCGGTTTACCTTGCAGCAACTGATCCAATCCGAGCTGTACCAGCATGGAAGTCTTTCCAACGCCTCTTTTCGCTGTTACAATACCGATTTCTCCCGGCTGTAACGCTCCGTCGAGCGCTTTCTCAAAATTACGAACAGCGCTGCGTTCGATTAAATCCTCTTTAACCATTTCCCGCCTCCTATTTTTGTTGTTCCGCTTTGCGTTTTTCTTCGTACGCTTTAATCAAAGTCTCCGTAACACTCTGAGGAGCTTTGCCGTACTTCGCAAATTCCATTGAGTATTCTGCTTTACCCTGCGTTGAAGAGCGCAAAATGGTTGAAAATCCGAACATTTCGCTTAACGGAACTTCCGCATCGACGCGGGTAAACTGTTCATCCTCAGTGGATGAAAGTATTATACCACGACGTTGGTTAATAAGTCCAAAGATATTTCCTTGAAATTCCTGCGGTCCTTCAATAGAGACCTTCATAATCGGTTCGAGTACAATCGGATTGGCTTTTTTATATGCTTCACGGAAGGCGCCGATAGCAGCCGCTTGGAATGCCATATCGGAGGAGTCTACCGGGTGTGTTTGACCGTCGTTGATGGTAATCCGCACGCCGACAATCGGGAAGCCGATAAAGGTTCCTTTCTTTACTGCTGTTTTAAAGCCCTTATCGCAAGACGGAATAAATTCCGAGGGAATGGCGCCACCCTTAATCTGATCAACGAACTCGTAGTCTTGTTCGGAGGTCGGCTCGATAAAGCCTGCAACACGGCCGAACTGACCGGAACCGCCCGTCTGCTTTTTATGGGTGTAGTTAAAGTCTGCACGCTGGCTGATCGCTTCACGGTAGGCAACCTGCGGCATACCGGTTTCTACATCACACTTGTATTCGCGGCGCATCCGTTCGATATATACGTCCAAATGGAGTTCGCCCATACCCTGAATAATCGTTTCGTTCGATTCGGGGTCTACATACGTGCGGAATGTAGGGTCTTCTTTGGTAAAGCGGTTTAACGCCTTGCCCATCTGGTCGGCGGATTTTTTATCCTTGGGGGTCACCGACAGCGAAATAACCGGATCGGGAACATACATGGAGCTCATTGCATAGTTGAGGTCTCCACCGCAGAAGGTATCGCCCGATGCGCATTCGATACCGAAGAGCGCAACAATATCTCCCGGGCCGCCTTCGGAAATATCTTCCATTTCGGCGGAGTTCATGCGGACAAGACGCCCAACCTTGAACTTTTTGCGTGAGCGGGTATTGTACAGTTCACCGCCTTTTTTCAGCGTTCCCTGATAGATACGCACATAGGTCAGCTGACCGTATTTTCCATCCTCCAGCTTAAAGCCGAGCGATACAACCGGATCATCGGGGTTGGTACTCAGTACAACCGGCTCTTCGTTTTTATCCAAATCGAGCGCCTTATTGGTAATTTCCGTCGGATTGGGTAAGTAGTACGTTACGGCATCGAGCAAGGGCTGGATACCTTTGTTTTTATAGGCTGAACCGAGGAACACCGGTACAAAAGCCTCTTTTAACGTACCGGTGCGTACCGCTGCACGGATCATCTCTTCCGTTTCGGCGCCTTCGAGGAAGGCTTCTGCAAGCTCATCGGAGAACATCGAAGCCGCATCGATCATCTCTTCACGGTATTTTTTTGCATCATCAAGAAGGTGCGCAGGAATTTCGGCAACGCGGAGTTCGGTACCGCTGTCCCCTTCAAAGTACAGCGCCTTCATTGTTATGAGGTCGATAACGCCTTCAAGTTTATCTTCAAGACCGATCGGGAGCTGCATCATATAGGCGTTCAGACCAAGCTTTTCGCGCAGCTGCATCCGTACCTTTAACGGATTAGCGCCGGTTCTATCGCACTTGTTGACAAATGCGATACGCGGAACATGATAGCGTTTAAGCTGGCGGTCAACGGTGATGGACTGCGACTGTACGCCGGCGACGGAGCAAAGCACCAGAATAGCGCCGTCCAAAACGCGCAGGGAACGTTCAACCTCGATAGTAAAGTCAACGTGTCCGGGCGTGTCGATAACGTTAATAGTGTGATCCTTCCATTGTACCTGCGTCGATGCGGACTGAATGGTAATGCCGCGCTCCCGCTCCAATTCCATATTATCCATAACGGCGCCGACACCGTCTTTTCCGCGTACCTCATGAATGGTGTGAATACGGTCGCAATAAAATAAAATGCGCTCTGAAAGGGTTGTTTTTCCCGAATCGATGTGCGCACTGATACCGATATTTCTCATTTTTGAAATATCACTACTCATAATTCGTCTACCTCATTTCTATAAGATTTCTACGTCAAAAAAACCGGCAGCTAAAAATATCAATTTTCGCAAGCTGCCTGTAAGCAAGATTATAAATTATACTGGAAACGGTTTTGGATTGCAAGAGGACGATTGGCTTTTTTTGGACATTGAAAATATGCATACCGTCTACGGTGTCGCGTTCAAAAATTGACCTCCTTGTCAATTTTTGAACGCGGCACGGAAAAGAGGCGGCGGCAGTTCCGGTGCACAATTTCGCATAAGTGTTCAACCGTACAATGCCGATATTCGCTGGCTGTCCGATAGGTATACGAAATATTCAATGGAGTGTTTATCTCCCGTCTAACCGGTTGAGGGGCAAGGTACGGGGCATCCGTTTCCAGCAGCAGCTTGTCGTCGGGAACCATGCCTACCAGTTCCGCTATTTCGGCGGCTGTTTCCGCGTTATCAGCGTACGTAATCGTACCCGGAAATGAAAGATACCAGCCTCGTTCCAAAAAGGCCTCCGCCTCCTTCTTTCCGTACGAGAAACAGTGAATGACACCCCGGTGCCAGCCTACTTCGTCGATACAGCGAAGCGTCGGTTTGAAACCGTCGCGGGAGTGGATGATAACAGCCAAACCGTATCGTTCGGCAAGAGCGAGCTGTTCTTTAAAAAGCCGCTCTTCTCCGGCAAGGTCGCCTGTTCCCGTACCGAGTGCTCCGACATGGTTCCAATACCGATCGATGCCGCATTCTCCGATGGCCGCATACGTTTGTCCCCTTTTTAAGATAGCCTGAATATCGGCTTCAAGCATTTGCATCGCTTCTGTCCGGTGGTCAATAGCGGCACGGCCCGGCCACAGTCCCGCAGAAAAATGGACAAAATCGGGTATGCTGCCGGCCTTATTCCATGCCTTGGCAACGGCATTATACCGCGGCATAAAATCTCCGGCATCGGTTCCGATATCCATTACGAAAGGAAAGCCTTCTTCCCGCATCGCCTTCAATATGAGCGGGAAATGCGTCGTCTTTTGGGAAATGTGGCGTAAATGACAATGTGAGTCTGTGAACAATCTTGACCGCCTCTATGATTTCCGTTATATTATATCATCTTTGCCGGAGTGGTGGAATTGGTAGACACCAGGGACTTAAAATCCCTTGATCGGAAACGGTCGTACGAGTTCAAGTCTCGTCTCCGGCAGACATTTTCTGTTTTATCTTCTTAAAAACATCTTCCCGTTTTTCCTCAATTTTTTTTATCCCTTTCCGATATTGTTTGTATGAAGCTATGGGAGGATTTTATGAAAAAATACCATGTACTGACGGCTCTGATCGGAACATTATTACTATTACCCGTTGGAGCGGAAGAATTACTCACAGCAGAAACTTATGCGTCCTATTACGGAGAGGCCTTTAACGGTCGTCCGACGTCAAGCGGCGAAGTTTTCGATATGAATGCTTATACGGCAGCTCATAAAACACTGCCGTTCGGAACTTTTCTTGAAGTAACAAATCTTGAAAACGGAAAAAAGGTGGTGGTTCGGGTCAACGACCGCGGACCATTCGTGGCAAACCGCGAAATCGATTTGTCAAAAGCAGCAGCCGAATCGTTGGGGATGATTAGCCGAGGTATCACAAGGGTCTCAATTAAGAAGGTTGATTCACTGGATCATGCCGCACTTGTTGCAGCCAACGATGTATATAGCAACACACCGGCGAACGCTCCTAATACACAAGCCGAAGCGGTTCCCGTACAGAAAGATGCAGCTTCAAGCCCAACGGCAGAAAGTCAATCACCGCAGCCTCAAGCAGCTCAAAATACATATACAAATGAAAAAACAGCAAGTGCCAATACCGCTCAAGACGCTGCAAAACCACTGTCTTCCGCACAGGCGGAACGAAGCCCTTCACCGGTTTATACACAAGGAAGCTCCGGTGTGCTATGGAGAATTCAACTTGGTGCTTTTACACGGGAAGAAAATGCACTGAGGCTTGTCGTACAATTGCGGAAAATAGGATTTGATCCTGCGTATGAGCGGACTGAAAAATCGATACGGGTTGTACTGACTGCTATCAGTCCTTCCGATCTTGAAAAAGTAAAATACGTGTTGTCGGCGCATTCCTTTACCGATTATATAATCAGACAAGAAAGCTGGTAAACCGACTTATCACGGATGATACGGTTAGTAAACGTAAACAAACGGTACGGAGAACTTCAAGCGGTGGATAATATCAGCCTTGAAATTCCTTCTCATACGATTTTCGGTATTATCGGAAAAAGCGGCGCGGGAAAATCGACGCTCGTGCGACTGATAAGCCTTTTGGAACCGGTGGACTCGGGAGAGATTTACTACGGCGACTCCCGCGTAGCTACCTTGACAGGCAAGCTCTTACGAAATCAGCATAAAAAAATCGGGATGATTTTTCAGAATTTCAATTTATTTGCATCGCGCACGGCTGCGGGCAATATCGCCTATCCACTTGAAATTGCGGGAATGCCGAAGCGCGCTATCGCAGCAAAAGTGGAAGAAATGCTGCACGTTGTCGGGCTGGAAGGACGCGGCGATGCGCGGGTAAGTACCCTATCCGGCGGGCAAAAACAGCGGGTTGCTATTGCCCGTGCCTTGGCTGTTTCTCCCGATATCCTCTTTTGTGATGAAGCGACGAGCGCACTTGACCCGCAGACGACACGCTCAATTTTGGAACTGCTCAAGCGGCTTCAAAAAGATATGAATTTGAGTGTTGTGATGATAACGCATCAGATGGAAGTGGTGCGCGATTGCTGCCAGCAAGTGGCTGTTATCGATAACGGCGCCGTGGCCGAAACGGGTTCCGTGCGTGAAATCTTTTCTGCGCCGAAGTCGGAAGTAACCAAAGACTTCTTAATGCATATCAACCCGCTCAATCCCGAAGACACGCAGCTTATCCGATGGTCTAAAAGCGGCGGCGCTTATACGCTCCGGTTCTCCGGCGAGCTCACGAGTGAGCCGGTCTTGAGTAAAATTTCCCGCGATTACGGTATTGAGTTTAATATCTGTGCAGGCGGTATGCAGAAGGTCGGGGAAACGGTGGTCGGAACCCTCTTTGTCGATATTAACGGTTCACACGAAGATATGCAAAAAGCGTTTGCTTATCTTAATCAAAACGGTATCAAAGTAGAGGAGACACATCAATGAGTTCATGGTCAACGTTAGTGCAGCTGGTAGGAACGGCGACAGGGCAAACGCTTATAATGGTATTCTTTTCTACGCTTTTTTCTTTTATACTCGGAGCGCCGCTCGGCGTGCTGCTGTGCATCACTGCGGAGGGGAACCTTATGCCAAGACCGGTGTTGCATCAACTTATCGACCGGGTGGTAAACGTATTACGCTCATTTCCGTTTATTATATTGATGATTTTACTCTTTCCGTTTTCGCGGCTCATCATCGGTACCAGCATCGGAACCGCCGCAACGGTCGTACCGCTTTCCATCGCCGCCGCCCCCTTCGTTGCACGGGTTATCGAAAGCGCCTTGCTGGAAATTGACCGCGGTGTTATCCAAGCGGCTCTCGCGATGGGCTCTTCTACGATGGAGATTATCTTTAAAGTGATGATACCGGAAGCGCTGCCGCCCCTCGTTGCAGGCATTACACTGACTATTATCAACCTTATCGGGTATTCGGCAATGGCGGGCGCAATCGGCGGCGGCGGTCTCGGCGATTTGGCAATCCGGTACGGCTATCAGCGGTTCCGCAGCGATATTATGCTGGCGGCGGTCATCGTCATTTTAGTGATGGTAGAGCTTATTCAATTTATCGGGACAAGGATCAGCACGGCGCTTGCAAAACGGCGGTAGGAGATACATCGGTATTGTGAAAAACGGAACATTGCCTCAGTAGTAATTCATAATTTTAATTCAAAATTATGAATTACCAAACTGCTATTAATATGATGGCTGTTAAACGTGTTTACCGTCCCATACTTTGAGCGTAAGCTTTTGCGTTATGAACAAAAGTTTCTAAATTCATTTTATCAAAATGTTCGCTTTGCCATTTTGTATAATCGAATCGTTCTCTGCGCACAGCGGCAATAAAGTATTCTGCTTCAACGACCCCCATAGCTTCTACTAGACATTCCATACCACGTGAAAGGAGTTCTATCGTAGTTGGCGGTGCAATCATTTCAGTCATCATTTTTCATTACCTCCATTCAACAAATCTACGAATTCTATTGGGTTAAGTAATTTTACAGTATCACTTTTATATTTCAACATACCTTTGTCCGTACTCAAAAGGTAGTCGCATTTCATCATTTCAGCGCAAACTATATGACAAGCATCCTTCATCTTTACTCCTGTTGCAATCACTATTTTTGCCTTTGTAATGACCTCTTCTGATTTTTCACTACTTACATAATCGGAAACATTGTCTTCCAAAAAGTTCTTTACTGCAATTTTTCTATCCATATATGGGTTGCAAGAATTTTCATATTCCAAAATGAAAGAAGAAGCAAGTTCTAGGTGCTTTTCTTTTATAAGCAATTGAACAAGCAGCTTTGCCTGTGTTTCAAGTGAAATCGGTAGAAAATTTTGATCGTCATATGGTCGATTGTAACAACAGTTATCAAGATAAACTTTCATAGAAATAATTATATTATATTTTGAAAATTTTTGCATTACAATCAACAACCCCGACGTAGGGCATAGAGAATATCCGGAAGCCGATAGGCTTTCAGTTTTTTTGACAGCCCCTTCCTACTAAAAAGCTGAGAGAAAGGGCAAACATGTCAGATTCGTTTGCCCTAGTCTTATCTCTATTTTTTATTAATTTGTTCCGTATAGAATTCAAACGCTTCTTTGTCGGTATATTTGTGGTGAACGATTTTTCCGATTGCATCGGCCATCGCTACAGGATGAGCGCTCTGAAAAATATTACGTCCCATATCAAGTCCTCTGGCTCCGTCACGGATTGCATGATAAGCCAATGCGAGCGCTTCTTGTTCGGGGAGCTTTTTCCCGCCGGCTACTACAATCGGTACCGGACATGCAGCAACGATTTCTTCAAAATCTTCGCAATAATATGTTTTTATAATGTTTGCACCGAGTTCGGCAATAATACGTGTTGCAAGTTTAAAATACTGTGCGGTGCGTTCCATATTCTTACCGACTGCGACTACGCCAAGGGTCGGTATGCTGTAACGGATTCCCGCATTAATAACCGCAGAAAGATTATCGATGCTTTCCAGCTGACCGTCGCCGCCGATAAAGGTCTGCACTGCAAGGCAGTCGGCATTCATCCTTATCGCATCTTCAATATTGACGGCAACAACTTCATGGGTTAAGTCATCCTGTACCATAGAGGAACCGGAAGATACTCTGAGCGCAATAGCTTTTTTGCAGTCGGGACGCACACAGGTGCGCAATGCTCCTCGTGTTGCCATAAGGACATCGACATGATCATTAAGCTGGGGAATTAAAAGGTCGAGCCGTTCGAGTCCCGAAACGGACCCCATAAAATAACCGTGATCAAATGCGAACATCACGGTATTACCAGTTTGAGGATTAAAAATATTCGACAAGTGTTTTTTCATACCCCAGTCGAGATTGCCGGCTCCCTTAACATAAAATGCTCCGTCAACGGCAAAAGGGACATCCGTGTGATAATCGTGAGCTGTTTTTAAACCATCTAAATCTGCCATACTATCATTCCTATCATTAAAAGTGATAACAGGGAACCTCTAAAAACGGCTATGTCTTTAAAGGTTCCCCTATAACCTCTATTTAGAAGTTATACTTATCCATGTTTTCTTTTGTGAATACTGCGCGCTCCGGAAGCAATACAACACCGGAATCGTTTGCCGTATAAGCTTTCGGATCAAGTACCGTGTTCGGCTGAATGGTTACCTTACCGATGGTAGGGATATCGATCGTGTCGCCGACTTTCATACTGTGTCCTGTTGCTGCCCAGTAGGCGAGGTAACAGGAAATTGCACCTTGAATACCGCAGTCCCACAAGCCCCAGCGAGTGAGAATACCTGCACGGCAATAGCCCTTAATCGCATTCGGTGTTGCAAAACCAGTAATAGTTACCTTTTTCTGATTAAGACCAAGGTTTTGTGCGGCTTGACACTGACCGGGAAGAGCAGTTGAGTCGTTACAAATAATTAAGTCGATATCTTTGTGAGCAGACAGAACCGCTTCTCCAACTGTAATTGCACGTTCCGCATCTTGGTTCGAATAGTAGTTATCCGGCGCAACATTAACCCATTTAGGATACTTTTGGCGGATATAAGCTTCGCCTGCGACATGCCATGAATTCTGATCGGTAACCGTTGCCTGAGAATAGTGCCAGCAGTATTTGATAACATCCGTATCGGGATTTTTACCTCTTTCTTTAAGAGAGGTAACGCCCATATCTACAAGCATTTTGCCGAGGATATCGGGGGTTCCCTGAGATGTCATAAGCTGCCGTGCATCGGGATTGGAATCGGAGTCCCATGTCATAACGGCAAGGCCGGCTTTGCGAGCTGCTTTCAATGCTTGATCGACACCGGCTGCATCAACGGTCGAAATTGAGATTGCATCGGCACCTTGCTGAATAGCATTGTTAATGATATTAACCTGATTCGCCACTGCTGCATCGGGGCTGCCGTCATACTTTACGGTAAAACCGACCTGCTTTGCCAGTTTCTGAGCGCCTTCATTTGCTACTTCAAAAAAAGCATTGCCGCTGATTTTCGGAATAAATACGACAACAACGTCTTTCTTTGAACCACCAGAGCTCTGATCACTTGAGCCGCCGGCAAATACCGGTACGCCGACCAAGAGCGCTGCCAACATAATCGACATCAGTTTTTTCATTTTTTACCTCCTGATTTTGTCGTCCGTTGTTTTCAACTATAGACATCTTTAAAAGCAGAGCTATTAAAGATGTCATCCCCTATCGCTTGCGGAAAATACCGGTCAGGTTACTCGAAAAACCTTTCCCGGAAAATCCGCGAGATGCAACAATAATGAGCAGTAACATGCCAACTGGTATATCAAGATACTGAGTATTGACTCCAGCCATCGATAAACCGAATCGCATAATTCCAATTACCAGCGCAGAAAGCGCCGTCCCGAAAATACTGCCGCTCCCGCCGGTAATTGCCGTACCGCCGAGTACGACGGCCGTTATAACCGGCAGAGTTAATTCTTTACCAAAGTCAGCCTTTGCGGTACCGAGATATGAGGTAAGTACAATCCCGGCGATTGCCGCACCGGCCCCGGAAAGCGCATACGTCGTCATCTTGATAAATCGCGTATTTACCCCGGAAAATTCGGCAGCATTCGAGTTAATACCGCACAAATACACGGAACGCCCGTACGCAGTACGGTGCAGAATAATATAGGCAATTAACGCCATAATTAAAAACAATAAAATTTGAGAAGGAATAATTCCAAAAAAGCGAAACTGCGTAACTGCCGTAAATGCAGCAGGGAACCCGCTGATACCCTTGTACAATTCAACCTTTGCAATACGGGTAATCGAAACCGCTAAACCGGAATATAAAAACGAACCGCCGAGTGTTACAACCATGGGTGGTACATTGGTATACGCAATAATAAAGCCGCTTAACAGTCCGCACAGTATGCCTGCGATAATCGCAAGCAAACAGGCCACATAGATATTTACACCACTTTGAAAAAACACGCCTACAACAATCGATGAAAGGCCGACTATTGAACCTGCCTGAATATCCATCCCGCCGGCAATAATAACCATCGTTACAAAAAGCGAGATGATGCAGATCGAAATAAAGTCATTGATTGAACCGAGCAGTACAATCGGACGTAAAAAGCGCGGGTTCAACATACCGAATAAGATGATTTCGCATACAATAACGGCAATCAGCAATAATTCATTTGTAAAAGCAAACCGTTTCTTTCCCATATAGCTACCTACTCTCCGTTCCGGCTGTCTTTGCTAAGAGGCGCGTTCTCCGGGCCTTTTCAGCCGCATAATGCTGTACCAACCCGTCTATCGTAACAATCGTAATCAATAAAATACCGGTAATCGTGCTGTCATAATCGGAAGAAAATTTTAAAAATACGAGGATGCGGTCTATCGACGCCATGATGATGGCTCCTATCAGCGCACCGAACAACGAACCTACACCGCCGGACAGACTGATGCCGCCCAGAACACAGGCCGCAATTGCTTTCATTTCATAACCGTTTCCTGCAATCGGCGTAACAAATCCGATGCGACTTACATAGATACAACCGGCTGCGGCGGCAAAGAACGAACTGAGCACAAAGGCGCTTATCCGCGTACGCTTTACCGGAATACCGACCAGCTCGGCGCCGCCGATATTGTCTCCTACGGCATAAAAATTTCGTCCTACAGCAATACGCCGTAGTAATAGTGAACCGCCGACTGCGATAATGAATGTTGCCAAGTAAATGTAAGTGATACCGCCGACAGTCGCTTGACTGATCGCCTTATACTCAAACGGAATGTTTTCAACCCATTTTCCGCCGGTATAGACATAGATAAGACCGCGGATAACGCCGTTCATACCAAGTGTCATAATAATGGAAGGAATGCCGAGATATACGAGTCCATAGCCGTTTATGAGTCCGCATACGATGCCGATTCCGACGGCCGCTAAAATAGCAAGCGACCACGGACTGCCGTCACGAATTAACGTTGCGCTTACCGCAGCAGTCAACCCCATCACTGCGCCGACTGAAACGTCGATTTCACCGATAATCAGTACAAATGCGATACCGATAGACAAAAGCGCAAATACAACGCTTGAGTTTACCGTCTGCATTAAATTTCGCGTACCGAGAAAATCGGGATTAACGATACCGACAAGAAGAAAAAGTATCACTACTACCGCAAGCGAAAAGAGGCTTCTTGCCTTAAAAATCCGCTTAAAGGATATACACTGCATTTATCCAACCATCCCTTTTTCTACACCGAAAGAAGCCGCCATCAGCGCCTGTTCGTTTATTTCATCTTTTGAAAATTCATGATTAATTCTACCACGGTACATGGTAACGACCCGATCACTCATCGTAATGATTTCTTCCATATCGGAACTGATCAGTAAGATAGCTACGCCTGTTTTTTTAAGCTCTTTGATAATCGCGTACACATCGCTGCGTGCTCCCGCATCAACACCGCGCGTCGGTTCGTCAAGAATAACAAGATGCGGATTTGTAGAAAAACATCTTCCGATAATCACTTTTTGCTGATTGCCGCCGGAAAGAGAACCCATTATCTGGCCGTCACCGGTAACTTTAATATGAAATTCATCGATGTATTTTTTTGCAAGCGATTTTTCCTGTGCGGTATTGATAAGCATTCGCTTTAACGTTGTAAGTGTTATAGAGGTAATATTATTACGCACCGTTGTCAATTTAAAAATCCCGTTTAAAAACCGGTCTTCGGGAAGATAATTGAGTCCCTTTGCAATGATCTGCTTGGTTTTCAACCCCGTAATATCTTCTCCGTTTAAATACACTTTTCCGCTCAGCACTCTATCACGGCCGTAAAGTGTCGTTGCGAGCTCCGTTTTACCGGCTCCTACAACACCGGTCATACCGAGAACTTCTCCGGGATAGACATCAAGATTGACATCGGCAAAACCGTAGCCGCTGAGGTTTTTAAGTGAAAGTATCGGCTCTTTTTTTTCGGCTTCCGTCGTCTCAATCGTCTCTTCTTCGAGCATTTTTTCGACACTTTCCGGCGCGAGCCCTTTTAACAACATATCGCT
>CAJPTT010000026.1 GCA_905373565.1 uncultured Treponema sp.
ATTAAGAATTCATAATTATGAATTATGAATTATTTTGCTGGACAGGTGGGGCGTTAATTGATATACTCAACTATTAGTATTATATAAAGAGGAAAGAGGGTTAAGAAAGTGTCTCGAACACGAGGGTATAAGAAAACCGAAAACAACATCGTACGATATATCTCAAAACAGATAAAGAAAACAGCAGAATCGATTCTGTATTTTTTTAAAAGCATCATCGCAGGCGGCCGGAAAAAACTGACTATTATGATTGTTCCGCATTCGCAAAAGAAGGTATTGAATTTTCAGACCAGCATTTTCAGCTTGCTTTTTACGCTGATTGCCGTCATCGGTTTTTTTTCATCATTCTTCTGGTTCGCCCACAAAACAGCCGTATCGGTACAAGATCTTTCCGCTACAAAAGAAGAAGCCCGTAAAGCGCAGGCAAGTTTGGATGTATTACGGGATGAAACAAACGAACTGTTAAAAACGGCACGAAATTTTCAAGCGGCGCTTACTTCCACCTTTTCTTCACTCGGTTTAAAGACTTCCGCTCCTGCCGGTCAGACGGCAAACGGCGACTTGTCCTTTCTGTTCAATATGCATGAAGTAGCAGAAGGCTCGTTAAAAGAGGCTGCAGAGCTGCAACAATTAACTTCGTATCTTAGCGATGCCATTTTACCGGTACAAGAAATGGAAAAGCTTCTTAATATGCAGACAACCCTCTTTTCCGATATTCCAAGTCTCTGGCCGATTAAGGGCGGCATCGGACATATTTCGATGGCGTTCGGGCAAAACCGGCATCCTTTTACAGGACAATGGTATATTCATAAAGGAATAGACCTTTCTACCTATCGTTCGGGAGACCCCATCGTAGCGACGGCCGACGGTCAGGTTGTTACCGTAGAGTTTGATCCCGGTTGGGGAAATTACATCATCATTAAGCATAAACACGGCTTCTATACCCGTTATGCACATCTCCAATCATACCGTGTAACCAGAGGTGAATATGTGCAGCAAGGGCAAACCATCGGGTATATCGGGACAACAGGTATTTCGACAGGCCCGCACTTACATTATGAAGTGCATATCGGTTCCGATGTCGTAGACCCGATTAAATATCTCAATATAAAAGCTTCCAACACAAAGCAATAATATGGCAAAAAAAAACTTTATCGATGATATTTCGGTTAATACCATTGTCGGCCCGGGAGCGCTGATAAGCGGAAATGTAACGGTTTCGGGCTTTTTACGGATAGACGGCGATATCGACGGTAATGTGCAAACAAAAGGACGCGTTATTATCGGAGAGGAGGCGAGAATACGCGGTAATATCCGCGCAGCCTCTGTCAGCGTCGGTGGAATTGTACAGGGCGATATTATTGCGCCGGATTATGTTGTCATTCTTTCATCGGGGATGGTTATCGGATCGGTGCTGACAAAAAAGCTGCGAGTCGATGATGATGTTATTCTGCACGGTTTCTGTTCTGCGACCGGCGATCAAACCGGCTTTGAGGAAGCGGAAAAGAAATATTTAAACCGGCAAGCGCTGCATTCATCCACTTTTTCTTATTCAAAATAAAGGAGAAAGATGGGAAATCAGATAGAAAGTTCGAACTATGCAGCAGGGGTAACCGTTCAACCGTCTCTGCAAACTAAAGTCGCACAATCCGAAAAAGACAAAAAAAAGCTTAATAAATTTAAAGAGATTCTGCGAAGTGTCTTACCCCAAACACAGCCGGGAAACGAAGCGGATATAATCGAACAGCTGAGTAAATTACCGCAAGAGGAAGCGATTGCACTGCTGCAAGACGATGTGCGGTCTGCCGGTGATACGCTGCGGACACGCCAAAATCCGGAAACGATTTTACGATACAAGCAGGCGGTCAAGAACTTTATAGGCTATGTCGCGCACGAAGCATATACCGTTACGACTCGGACTCATTTACGACGTGATAAGACCAATCATTTAAAGCCGCGTTCTTTTACTCAAATTGTTATTGTCAATGAAAAACTCGATAAGTTTGCCGGTGAGTTGCTCTGTGACCAAAAAAGCCAGCTTTTTATTCTTGAACGGCTTGAAGAGATATACGGGTTAATTATAGATTTAATTACATAACGGGAGTAAAAATGGATATAGAATTTGAAGAAACATATAGCGAATACGAAGAAATAGATGATTTAACCGCTCTGGAAGATGCCGATGATATACCTCAAGTTGAAGAACCTATTCAAGAAGGCACTTTTCCTCAACCTCTTTATCAGTTAAAACTCGAATATTCACAAGAAACTTTTTATGCAACAACGGCGGAAATTAATCTGCAAAGCGGAGATTATGTTATTACTCCTACACGCTACGGAGATGACCTTGCTCGCGTAATGGGGTTAATTAAACATCCTATCAGAGCAACGGTTAAAGATATCGTTACGGTTACAAGGAAAGCGACGGAAGAAGATCTTCAACGGATAAAAGAAAATTTGGAAAAAGAAAAAGAAGCGAGCGCTCTTTTTAAGGAAAAAGTTCTTGTCCATAAACTTGACATGAAGCTGGTTGATTGCCACTACCTGCTGATAGATCCCAAAGTAATTTTCTTTTTTACGGCAGACACCCGTATTGACTTTCGTAAGCTGGTTAAAGACTTGGTCGCTATTCTTCGCCTCCGTATCGAGCTGCGGCAAATCGGTGTACGTGATGAATCGAGGATGGCCGGTGGTATCGGCTGTTGCGGTAGGCCGTTTTGCTGCCATGCCGTAACCGACAAGCTGAGACCGGTATCCATCAAGATGGCAAAAGAACAAAACCTTTCGTTAAATTCGCTCAAAATATCGGGACAATGCGGACGACTGCTCTGTTGTCTTTCGTATGAGTACGATTGGTATGTAGAAACCCGAAAAAAGCTGCCGTCAATCGGTACCAGTCTCTACTATGATAATACGCTGTTCCGTATCAGCGAAATAAATCTGATTACCGGCATTATTGCGCTGTCGGGGGACGATGGCAGACTTATTTCCATACCTGTGCAACGTTTTTTCCAGCAGCACGGAAAATGGAAAATCAATTAGTTAATCGCTACTTAATAAGACGATCGTAAGAGTTTTGTACTCTTTGGGTTTTAGAGATCTTATCCTCGGGCCCGGGAGCTTTATTGAGTTTACAGAGATACGCATATAGCTTATCCGAAGTGTCTTGACTGATCGCATGTTCCATTTCGCAGGCCTCGTGGTCGGCTGTCTCCTCCTGAACTCCCAATATGTCGGTTAGAAACTTATACAATGTGTTATGCCGTTCACGAACATTCTTTGCGACGACACAGCCTCTTTCGGTAAGCCGGACCAGCCCGTAAGGTTCGTGTTCAACAAAACCGGCATCCTTTAACAAGCTGAGACGTTTATTTACGCTTGCCCTCGACACTCCCAGTAAATTAGCTATATCAATCGAACGAACCGCTTCAGAACCGTGCGACAAATCATAAATAACTTCCAAATAATCTTCTTGCGAAGCAGAAACTCTTGCTATCATGATTCTATTATATACCCCTTTGAGTTTATTGGCAAGTTTTAATTCTTTCTTGTCTGGACATGAACCGGAAAACGGCAGGTATTAAACCGCACGAATAAATATGCATATTTTCAAAAGTACCAATCTTCGATATAATAGCCCCATGATAACTGCCGAAGATGAAAAGCACGAAGAACAGAACGATGAGGCGCTGACTGCGTTTAAAGTCAATGATTTTGAAGGGCCGCTCGACCTTCTGCTCTTTTTAATTAAGAAAAATGAGATCAATATCTACGATATCCCCATCAGTGATATAACCGAACAGTACCTTGAATACCTCGATTATGCGGTAAGTCTCAATCTGGACAGCTTAACCGAGTTTTATGAACTTGCGGCGCACCTTGTCTACATTAAAAGCAAGATGCTCCTTCCCGTCGAGGTTGATCCGGACGATGAGGATATCGAAGATCCGCGTATGGAGTTGGTCAACAAGTTGATTGAATATCAAAAATTTAAAAAACTGTCGGTTTTAATGGAAGAAAAAGAAAGCGAGGCCGAATGGTTCTTTGAGCGCAAGAAAATACAGCACGCGCTTCCCTTTACCGAAGAGAACCTGTGGGAGCGGGTTGATACGTGGGAGCTTTTACGGACGTTCTCAAAACTGATGTCCAATTATAACTCGGAACAAATTCTTGACCTGTACGAAGAGGTGTCCGTAAATGAAAAGCTGACGCTGATGAACGAATTTTTGGAAGAAAAGGGCGAATGCCTCTTTACCGATTTGATTGTACGGAAGGGAAATCTGCTGGATGTCATTTGCGCTTTTATGGCGCTGCTTGAGGCGGTCAAATTCAGAATGGCAAGTATCTGGCAAAATAGAATGTTCGGCGATATAAAAATACGTCCGTGGGAAGCTGCCCGCAATGATGATGGAGTATAAAATGGAAAAAGAAACAGCTCTCGTAGAGGCAATCCTCTATTTGGAAGGAGAGCCGCTTGACGACGCTGCAATCAGTAAAATTGCCGGCTTATCGGTCGATGTCGTAAAAGAATGTATTAAAAATCTAAAAGATTCATATTCGGAAGGTTCGAGCGGTATCGAAATTACACAGATGATGGGCGGCTGGATTATTACGCCCAAAAAAGAGTTTTGGGATGCGCTGAAAGACCGCTACGGTAAAAAGAACGAGAACCGGCTTTCGCGCGCTGCAATGGAAACGTTGTCGATTATCGCCTATTCTCAGCCGATAACCCGTGCCGAAATCGAAGCAATCCGCGGGGTTTCCGCCGACACGATGATTAGGCTTTTGGTAGAAAAAGAGCTAATTAAGGAAGTGGGGAAAAAAGACATTCCCGGAAAACCGGTGCAATTCGGCACAACCAAGGAATTTTTAAAAGTATTCGGTTTAAACAGCATTGCGGACTTACCCAAGATGGATGAGACGGAGCAGGAGCGGTTCGAACTTGCGCGGTAACAATCATTTTTTTCACAGCTCGCAACCTTTCGATAACGGCACTCGTAACAAAGACGACAAAAACAACGGCAAGCGAACCGAATATTTCAACAACGGTACAGCTCCCGAAGATAACGAAAATAGCGACAAGCAGGAGATGCGGCTGCAAGTGTACCTTGCCCATGCGGGGGTTGCTTCGCGACGTGCCTGCGAAAAGATTATCGCGGATGGGCGCGTTTCCGTAAACGGAACGCTTGTTACCGACATGGGCAGCAAGGTTCGCACGGGTGATACGGTACTCCTTGACGGGAAGCCGGTGCATCCCGAAGCGCGCAAATGCTACGTACTATTGAACAAACCGGCGGGCTTTGTCTGTACGCTCTCCGACGAGAAAGGACGCCCCACTGCCGCAGATCTTTTAAAAGAGACCTACAGCGAGCGGCTCTACAACATCGGCAGGCTCGATATGTTTTCGAGCGGGGCAATCCTCTTTACCAACGACGGGGATTTTGCCGCAAAGATAGAACACCCGTCGGCGCAGATCGAAAAGGAATATGTAATTGAAACCACGCAGGACTTTCCGCCGGAGCTGCTCACCCGCTTTGAACGCGGTATGCGCGTTAACGGCATTTTTTATAAATGCCGTTCAGCCGCTGCCGTAAACCGCCGTAAGCTGCGGATTGTACTTGTCGAAGGGAAAAATAGAGAAATCCGCCGCGTGCTGGATTCCTTTAACTGCACGATAAAGCGGCTGGTGCGGGTTCGCATCGGGAACCTTGAGCTGGGAAACCTGAAAGCAGGAGAATTTCGCGACCTTACCGCAAAAGAGCGGCAGGCGATGCTGGATTTAATTCATAATTCATAATTAGGAATAACCACGCAAAACCCTAGACAGACTTAAAAGATATATAGTAATCTAGCGTTCATTCTACTTAAAAAGGAGATGAAGTCATGAAAAAACTACTGACATTCCTGTTTGGCGCAGTTCTTTGCGCAAGTTTATCGGTTTCCTGTGCAAAAAAAGAAAGTGCCCAAAATATTTTGACCGTCGCTGCAAGTCCGGAACCCCATAAAGCCCTCTTGGAGCTTGTAACGGAGGATCTTGCAAAGGAAAATATTACGCTCAAGGTTACCGAGTTTACCGACTATGTAACCCCCAACGATGCGGTTGAAACAGGCGAACAGTTCGCAAACTTTTTCCAACATATTCCCTATATGGACAGCTTCAACAAAGAACACGGCTACCATCTGGCCAGCGTAGGAACCGTCCATATTGAACCGCTCGCGCTGTATTCAAAAAAATACGGAAACCTCTCCGAATTTAAAAGCGGTGATACCATTGCTATCCCGAATGACCCGACAAATGAAGCCCGTGCGCTTCTATTGCTTGCTTCTGCAAACATCATCGCTTTGCGCGACGGCGCCGGTTTAGACGCTACACCGCAAGATATTACCGAAAATCCCTACAACTTACAGTTTAAGGAAATTGAAGCGGCGACACTTCCGCGCGTACTTGCAGATGTGAACGGCGCCGTTATCAATGGAAACTATGCTATTCCTGCGGGGCTTTCCGCCGCAAAGGACGGCTTGCTTGTTGAAGGAAAGGATTCTCCTTATGCAAATGTTGTTTCGGTTAAACAAGGAAACGAAAACGATCCGCGTATCAAAGCATTGATGAAAGCACTGCAAAGCGATAAAGTACGGAAGTATATTACGGAAAAATATCCTAACGGTGAAGTCGTTCCGGCATTCTAGGGATTTAATCCCCTGCTTCTAAAAAAACTAAGGGGACACTCTAACAATTGAAATTTTGGAGATTCCTTTAGAAGCTTTCCCGTTTCCTGCAGCGGGTTTGACGATTCATGATAAAGGCATCTAAAAACTCCCCTGAGATTTAGATGCCTTACGGTAAAGAGAGGTTGTTAAAATGAATATACACCGGCAAACATATACTGTTGCAAAACGCGTTATGATTATCTTTACGATATTCGTATGCGTATCGGGATCAATTTATACACAAGAAAAAGCAGATGCGCTGAAATTATACCGTACCGGCCGCAGTTTGGACAGCGCAGGAAGAGCGGAGGAAGCGAAAGCATCATATACGGCGGCAGTTGACGTCTGTCTTACCGAACTCCGTCACAATCCCCGCAATATGGACTCCTACACCGTCTATACGTGGTCACTGTTTCGCCTTCATAGATACCGCGAGACAGTAGCCGCCTGCAATGAAGCGCTTAAAATCGCATCGGATGTGCGAATCATTGAAACATTAGGCGAAGCATATTTTTATCTGAATGATTATAAAGAGTCGCTCCGCCAAATGGAGCGGTATATCGATATGGCGCCCACCGGAGAGCGGGCAAGTGTTGCATACTTTTATACCGGCGATATTTACCGCTTGACAAAACGTTATCAAAAAGCCGACATTGCCTACTCCGCAGCGGTACATTTAGAACCGTCAAACTCTCTGTGGTGGTACCGGCTCGGTCTTGCCCGCGAACAGGCAGGGTATAAACAAAGTGCACGGGATGCCTTTCAGCGAGCGCTCAATATACGGAAGGATTATAAAGAAGCGGCGGAAGGGCTTGCCCGCGTGCAGCTTTAAAACTAAAACGCAGTCGGCTTTTTTAAGCCGACTTTTAATACCGATTACGGGTAAATATATTCCCGCCCCGGCGGGTCAATTTTCTTTACGGATGCTGCGATAATGTACGGATCAAACCCGGCTTTATACGGTTTTTTTGAAAGCGTTCCGGTAATTTCCACCCATTCGCCGTCGGTTAGTTCCTGAGCACCACTCCACTGTGCAAGTAACCCGACGGGCTGCATATCGGCAGCACAGCATGACATCATCATACGGGCTAAGGCAAAATCATGCGGTTCAAATAATTCGCTGTCTTTCCAAACAGAGCCGACCGCCGTGATTTCTGTGCCTACCCATTTATCAAGCTTGGTATAGAGTTCGGTAAGCCACATCGAAAACGTATCGTCATCCATAATGATGCGTCCATCTTGCAGCGGCAATTGAGGCGGGGCAATCCGAGTCAGCGCTGTCTGAGCCGGAGGAGCTGCCGTGTATTGACTCCCCAAAGAGTCCGCATAAGAAAACTGAGAAAATGCAACGCCGGTTTTTGTTGCAACAACCATACCGGCCAAGGCAACCGCGAAAACGGCCGTACCGAACACGACTGTATACCCGCTGCAGCCATCTCCCTCAAAACGGTCAAAAAAAGCAGCATACCCATTATTAAAAAATGAGGTTCGCGGTTGCGATTCCTGCATAACTCTTTTAAGTTTGAGCACGCCGATACTAAAAAACACCGCCGCAGAAAGCAACAGCATGGGGGCGTGCCGCTCATGCACATAGCGGTATGCCGAACCGGAAACAACCGCGCCGGTAAAATACAGCGCAAAACCGAAAAGAGTTGACGCCTGTAGAATAAGTTGCAAGCGGGTATTTTTTTTGATAATTTTCATAGAAGCTCCATAACTATCTTCTCGCGATACGCTTAACCGACAACTTATTTGACCGGAACGTTCTTGTTCGTATCCGCAAACCGGAAGGCGGAATTTAAAATCACGATATTTTTTTCAAGATCGCCTGTTGCACGGACACTGTTATCCTCAAAGATAAAGAGCGCTTCCGTATCGGGGAGTTCGGCAAGCAGCTTTACCGCCTTCTCATAGCCGAGCACAAAGCACGCCGTCGACAAAGCGTCCGCATCGGTTGCGGAATTGGAAAAAACGGATACCGCTATCAAATTGTTCCGCACCGGATACCCTGTTGCGGGGTCGATAATGTGATGGTAGCGGACGCCATCCTGCTCAAAATACCGCTCATAGCTACCGGACGTAGAAATACTGCGGCTTTCAATCGGAGCGGAAATAACCGGCTGCCCTTGCCGGACATGCGGATCGCGGATGCCGATATTCCAACGTTTACCGTCCGGCCGCTTCCCCACAGCGGAAATCGTACCGCCGATATCGATCAACGCATGGGTAATCCCCGCCTGCGTTACAATACGGGAAAGCTCATCGGCGGCAAAGCCTTTTGCGATTGCCCCCAGATCGATCTTCATTCCTTCCTTTTTAAGAAACACTGTCGTGCCGGTCAACTGTAAATCCCTATAATCGGTACGGGAAAGCGCCGCTTGAATATCCCCATCTTCGGGCTTCCGGGCATTCTCAAAGCCGATATTCCAGAGTTTTACCACGCTGCCTATGACGGGGTTAAACGCTCCATCCGTTTTTTCGGCAAAAAACACAGCCCGTTCAAACAGCGGGTATATATCTGCCGGTACATTGACCGCGGACAGGCCCGCCGCTTTATTGATATCGATAAGCGTCGAGATTTCGGCATTTGCGCTTAAATGCCGCTCCAACTCTTCAAGCCGGCGTGTACAGGTCTGTAGTACGGCGTCGGCTTCCGCCTGCGGTTTTTCCGTAAACAGTTGGATACTGCACACCGTACCGAGCGCAAACACAGTGCGGCTCTCTTTTCTGACGGCAGGCTCACAAGAAGCAAGCGACAGCACCAGTAGGAGAAAAAAACAATACTTTTTCATTCAGATTTCACATACCCCGCATGAATTGTTACATGACCCGAAGGGCAATGCCAAAAACTAAAGTTTTAAGAGTTGCCCATATACTATTTTAACGTACCGGCAAAAAGTTTGAGGTACCGATCTACTTGATATCCCGACTTATGGATTGCCGCAGAAAATTCCGCATCAAAGCGGCAATATTTTTCTACCGCAACGGCAGTTTTCTTAATACACTCAGCCTGTGTAACCGGTCGTGCCGCAGAAAGAAAGAGCATCGCAGCCATATCGTCGGCAAGCACTTCCGCCGCTTCACGGTAAAACCACTTAATTCCGTCCCATTCGTGAATATCGAGACGAATAATGACATTGGGATCCTGCGCCATCCGATGGACAATACCGGTTCTGCGGATGCTTTTCTTTCCACGAGCAGAATGCACATAGTAGAGATACTTAACCGTATCAGCCTTATTTTCAATAGGATCGATATCGAATCCTTTTGCACGAATCAGCGCGGCAAGTTTTTCTTCGAGGTGCAAAAAGGCAAAGAGTCTACCGATATTTTCTTCCATCTTGTAATAAACGGCAATATCTTCAATCGCCATCAAGAATATCGAACCGAACGATACAAAAAGCTGTGAAGCCGTTCCGCACATTTTATGAATAAATACGGTTACGGCAGAAGTCGCCGCAGTCAGCGGCATTTCCCGTACCAGCAAACCGGATGCACAGAGGAGCAGCCGGTACATACGCGCTCGGAACAGCGTCAACAACTGCTTGACGGATGATGTTTTGGCTGTCGGAACTTTTTCTTCAAGGAATTGTGCAGTCTGTTCGCTGCGATACGTTTCTTCTAAAGCGGTCAGAAAAGCAACCGCTAACGGTTCAATTTTGTTGATAAACGACTGTATCTTTGATTCCGTTTCGTGCCGGTTTTCAATATGCTTACAATCCTTTACCAGTTGACTACAATCTTGCAGCACTTCTTTTGACACGCATGCGGTAAGCGAATCGTAGAGCTTTTTAAAGCGGATTTCGTTAATTCCCATCGCAACATCGGCAATACCGCTGCCGTTCAGTTTTTCGTACAACATTCGATACTGTTCATCAGGAGTGTCGGTTACCTCATAGATGTTCAAAAACACTTGCGTTTCAAAACCGTTTAGAGCGGCAAACAAACCGCGCTCCGCAATCTCGCTATTCTTCCTAATAAACCACAGCTTTGAATGCTGCTCTTGAAAAAGCACAAACCGATTCGGAGCAACCGTCAGTTGTAACCCTTGTGCAAGTGTCCGCTGCATCAGTCGTTTTTCGTCATCGTCGCCTTTAACGGCGTAAGCGGCGGATATATTAATCCAACCGGCAGCCCGCTCATATTTGTTATTATAGAGGACAAGGGAGCGGGAATTGCCGTACACGTTCGACCACGCGAAAACGTTTTCGTTTACCTGTCCGTCCGTCCAAAAATCATAGAGCAGGAAATGTTCTACTTCGGAAAACAACCGGCGCTGCCGCATCAGCGGGAAAATTTCCCGACGGTGCCGCTCTACCAGACCGGTGTTCACCTGCTCATTGTAATAAGCGCGACGGTATTCCATACCGTATTTTTCTTCAAAGCCTTCAATTTGTCCGTGCCCGAACATCGGCAGCCCCGGCATCGCCACCAGCATGGTACAAACACCGAAATACTTATCATCCCGTCCGAACTGCACCACAGCGGTTTCTTCATCGGGATTGTTCATAAAATTGACATAGCGCTTTAGTATTTGCGGGTCAAACTCGAGCGTGTTTTTGATAGTCAACCGATATTGCGCGTTGTCTTCCCGCTTTAACATATTCATAAATGCGGAATTATACACACGGTGCATACCGAGTGTACGGACAAAATAGCCTTCCATCATCCAAAAGGCTTCGGCTAACAGCAAGGTATCGGACGCTTCAACGGCACAGCGATCCACCACTTCACGCCAAAACTCTTCCGGCAACCGTTTTTGAAACTCTTCCGTAGAAAGTGCAAAGCGGGAACGGCTTGCGATATCCCCTCCCCTGCCCTGCTCGGGATACCAGAGCCGACGGATATGTTTTTTTGCCAGTACCATCGCCGCATCAAAGCGGATAATCGGAAAATTCCGCGCAACGTGCAAAATCTTCCTGATAACCTCTTCACGAGCTTCGGGGTTGAGAAAGTCAATCTGCGCGGTATCGTTCCACGGCAGCCCCGTCCCGTCGTTACCGTGATAAATGTATCGAGTATCGCCGGTATGATGATCGACCCGTTTAAACACCACCGCGCAGTCCGTTTTTGAATAGTAGTGATTTTCAAGGTAAATCCCGACACGGGAATCGTGAGAAAGATTTTCCCCGTCAAAGTTATAGCCCGGGAAAGGGCTTTCACGGGTTTGCATAAAGAGATCAGGCCGTTCCATCACCCATTTTGAATCTATACCGGTATGATTCGGCACCATATCGGCGGCAAGCCGAATACCCCGCGCACCGGCACGCCTACGTAAATCCTCAAGCGCGTCCCATCCGCCAATCTCACCGGCTATCTCATAATCCGTCAAACTGTAGGCGCTCGCCGCCGCTTCCGGATTTCCGCATATCTGCTTAATCCGCGCACTTGCGGGAGAACGTTCCCACACTCCGATAAGCCACAGTGCATTAAACCCCGCTTCCGCAAAGAAGTTAAGTTCCTCATCGGGGATTTGATCGAGGCGGGTGATAGACCGTTGATACTTTTTGCTGAGTTGATCCAGCCACACCAGCGTGCTCTTGGCAATCATCACGACATTCGGCATCCAGTCACGATCGGCGCTAAAGCGTTCATACTCCTGCGTCAAATCTTCAAAACGATAGACATCGTGCGCGCCGCCCCCTCCGCCGCCTTGCCATGCAGCCTTCTCTTCTTCTGAAAGGATATCCTGACTTGTCAAGAGCCTTCCGATAAATGCACTGAGCAAATCAAGCCAATGCTTTTTAATATATTCCAGCTGTCCTTTTAAACTGAACGGCGCATAAGAAACGGGAGCTTTAAGCAGCGAAATCAGATCGATTTTTTCAGGCCCGAACACTTCATTTTGAGACGACCATTCGCAAAGGCTATCCCAGAAGCAGTTGTA
>CAJPTT010000027.1 GCA_905373565.1 uncultured Treponema sp.
ACTAAAACCGGCATTTTATAATCCAATAGCATCCTTAAAAGCTAACCGAACTTTCAAGGATAATTAATTTATACCACAGAGAGGACGAATCCGCAAGAAAAATAATTCCTTAAAATGTTTTGTTGCATTCAACAATCCGTTGCAGCTGCTCCCATTGGCTGTCCATAGATTTTATCAATGCAATTTGAGTGCGGACACGGTCAAGATTATGGGTGGGTCGGGTAGTTTTGTAGTAAATATCGCCGTTTAGATAGTCGGTTAAAAAGCGGACAGCCATAATTTGGGTTAATGTTCTCCCCGATTCGGCGATAAGACTTTTTTCGTAAGCGGTTAAACAACCGCCTGCCGTGCCGAGGTATCCGTTTATTAATGCTTTAAAGATATTACAATCAAAGTGCACTTTCGAGAGGTCTTGTTCATCCTCGCAAGCGGTATTGGCTGCAGTACGGATAAGATCGCCCGTATCAAACAACACGGTTCCGGGCATCACCGTATCAAGATCGATTAAACAGATCGCTTCTCCGGTAGCGTCATCAAACAGGATGTTATTGAGTTTAGTGTCGTTATGAGTGATGCCGCGTTTTAGAGTTTCGTTTGCAAGCCCATCGCTCAAGATCATCCCGCGAGCTCGATTTTCTTCCAAAAAAGCAAGTTCTTCGCGAACTGTTTCAAGCCGCCCCGCCGTATTGAGCGCAACGGCACGATCGAGCTGCTCATAGCGGCTGTGCATATTGTGAAAGTCAGGTATTGTTTCGTGCAGCGACGGACCACTGTAATCCGAAAGCTGCTGCTGAAAGATGCCGACCGCAGCTCCAACTTTATACGCAAGAGCAGGACTGTCCATCTGTTCAAAGGTCGAAGCTTTTTCAATAAACAGATATGTCCGCCAATATTCACCGTCCCGATCGACATAAAAGAACCGCCCGTCTTTTGTAGGAACAAGGGTCAATACCCGGCGAGAGGCGGAAATCGTGTCTTCTACAAGAAAACGGACGTCGGCGTTTACCTTTATATCCGTATCCTCTGCAAGCTTGGCTGCAATATGTTCGGTAATATGCCGAATATTTTCTACCACTTCTGCGGGCTTTTTAAACACCTGCTTATTAATCCGCTGATGCGTGTACCGTACCTGCGTCCCCGCCTGATTCCATACCGAAAGATATGTGTTGTTGATATGCCCTTTGCCGAAAGCTTGAAAAGACTGCAAATCCCCGTAAATGTCAAACTGCTTAAAAATTTCCACCCTATCTTTATCGTTCATGTTGTTACCTCAACTGGACTATTTAATTTTATTCTCTTGCAGCAGCCGGTACATATCGAGGAGTTCGCTGCGGATGCCGGAAAGCTCCGTAATCCGGCTGCTCCCTCCCTTGCCGGAAAGATCGGCGAGCAGCTGTTGTCCGGCGCCTTCAAGCGTAAACTTCCGTATCTCAATCAGATACTTCATACGGAAGATTAAATCGAGATGATGATCGGTATAGAGCCGCCTGCCCTGCTCATCCTTTTGCGGACGTAAAAAGGGCAGCGCCTGCTCCCAGTAGCGGAGAACATGTGCCTTGATACCGGTTATCTTTTCAACTTCGCCGATCGAAAAGCCTGTCACGGTTTTACCCGGTCTTCCCATTTTACCCGGCTGCCCTTTACCCGTACCAGAAAGGGGATTGCGCTAAAGCCGAGGTCTTTCCGTATCCGGTTGGTGATGTACCGGAGGTAGGACTCCGAGACAAGGTCGGGCTTATTGGCAAAGATTAAAAATTCAACCGGCCGTGCAGAGGTTTGCACCATATACTTGAGCGTAAACGAATTGCGCTGCCCGTGCGGAGGTGGTACCGCCTCAAGCCAGTCCTTGAGCGCGAGGTTGAGCGCAGAGGTTTCTACCTTTTTTGTCAACTGATCGAATAGTTCCAGTGCGGTGTTGAGCAGGTCGGGAATGCCGCTCCCTTTCTGTGCGGAAACGGGGACAATCGGCGCATATTCCATCTTGCCGAACATAATCTTGATATGCTGCTCCGCATCGCGGAATTTTTTTTCGCCTTTCACCAAATCCCATTTATTCAACACAAAGATAACGCCCAGCCCCCGCTTGGTCGCCTGTACAATGATTTTTTTATCCTGTTCGGTCAGCCCTTCCTCCGCATCGATCAGGTGAAACACAATGTCGGCATGTTCCAAGCTCTTCATTGCGCGGACAACTGAGTAATATTCGATATCCTCTTTTACCTTTGCTTTGCGCCTAATTCCGGCAGTGTCTTGGATGATAAACTGTCTGTCTTTATAGAAAAACTCGCCTTCCACCACATCGCGCGTTGTACCGGCAATCTCCGACACAATCGATGCGGAAGTCTTAGTCAGGTAGTTGCTGAGTGTGGACTTGCCGGTGTTCGGCTTACCGATAAGTGCGATGCGGATCGCGGTATCGGCGGGGGCTTCGCATACACGAGAAAAGTCCAAGCCCTTGGTTATCTCTTCGGCAAGCGGCGTAATATTGTCCCCGTGTTCGGCACTGATACACAGGAGTGTCGGAAAGCCGAAGCTGAGGTAGTTATAGGCTTCCGCTTCACCGCGCCCGCCTTCTGTTTTATTCACCGCAGTGATGAGCTTGTCCCAATAGGGACGCAGAAATCGGATAAATTCTTCGTCTTCCGCAGTGGGTGCAGAGGCCTCTAATAATAGAAGAATTTTATCGGCACGGCGGAGCGCTTCCTGCGTTTTTTCTATAACCAGCTCATCCATCAGGTCTTCTTTTTTGTCGCCGCTGCGGGTCAGCTTAAAACCGCCCGTGTCCATCAGCCGCACCGGTTTCCCGTTGATAATCGCCTGCGCCTCAATCGGGTCGCGGGTTACGCCGGGTGTCGGGTCGGTAATGGCACGGCGCTTCCGCAAAAACCGGTTGAATAGGGTAGACTTCCCTACATTCGGCCGCCCGGCAATCACCACAAGCGGCGTGTTCTCATATTTTTTGCGAAAGTCAAATTCCGCACCCGCAGCTTCCATGTCCGCATCCGTATCATTGTACACGGCCGTATCTGTACCGAATGCCTCATTTTTATCGTTTCTTTCTGTATTCATCCTGTGATTGTTACTCATTATCTTTCCTTACACACTTACCGGATTGCAATTATAGAAAATTACTGCAGCCCTCTCAAGCACCCTATTGCACTATCTGTACTATCTATGCAGCGCAATGCTTTTTCGCTATGATTGCGGGATGGTCGAGTTATTAGCGCCGGCGGGGAATCCCGAAGCATTGGAAGCAGCGATTGCGGAAGGGGCGGACGCCGTTTATTTAGGTTTAAAGAGCTTTAATGCCCGTATGCGGTCTTCAAACTTTGCATGGAATCAGTTTGAGGCAACGGTTGATGTACTGCATAAGCGGAATAAAAAAATATATGTTACCGTCAATACGGTTGTAACCGAGAATGAGATGGAGCGGCTCTACCGGTTTTTGGCATATCTCAACAATGTCGGCCCGGACGGCATTATCGTGCAGGATCTCGGGCTGATTCAAATGGCACACAAACACTTTCCGAATCTCAAGCTCCATGCTTCTACGCAGCTCAATATTGCGAGTGCAAAGGCAGCCAATGCGATGAGCCGCTGGGGGGTGTCGCGGACGGTACTTGCCCGGGAACTGAGCTTGGAAGAAATCCGCGCTGTCCATGCAAACACCTCCTGCGAGCTGGAGGTGTTCGTACACGGGGCGCTCTGTGTCAGCGAATCGGGCTTGTGCCTTTTTTCGAGCTATCTCGGCGGAAAGTCGGCAAACCGCGGGATGTGTACCCAAGCGTGCCGCCGCCTCTACACGGCGCATGAGCCGGAAGGCGACCGTGAAGGTTACTTTTTCTCCCCCGCGGACTTACAGCTCATCGAGTATATCCCCGATCTGATACAGGCAGGCGTTGCCTCATTTAAAATAGAAGGAAGAATGAAAAGCGCCGAGTATGTCGGCACGGTGGTGTCCGCCTACCGATATGTCATCGACAACTGGGAAGCCGATAAAAAGGCGGCGGTCGAAACGGGCAAGCGTATCTTAGCGAACGACTTTGCACGGAAAAAGACCGGCTACCGCTTTAAAAGCACCCGCGCGGAAGAAGTGCTCAACCCCGATCAGGCGGGCGGCACCGGTATCTACCTCGGCATTATCGACGGCATTAAAAAAGGCGCCGTGGAGGAAGTCCCGTTTAAAGACGGCACAAGAGCGGTACACTATGTACAGCTGAAAGACGGGCACTATACGCCGGAGAAAGGCGACTCGGTGCGCATTCATAAGAAGGACGACAGCGGACGCGAAAGCTGGAAAATTCAGGATATAATGGAAAGCAAATCCGGTGCATGGCTGCAACTGCCTGCGGATTCCGGCAAAGGCGACAGCGTATATCTCTTGCAGACCAAGGCGATGACCAAACGCTACTCGCATTTGCTGCCTGCCTCGCTCGAAAAATACCGCAAACAGCCCAACGACGAAGAGCTGCCGATGCTCACGCTCGAAGCAGGCTTTCCCACCCTTGCCGATACAAACAAGACTGCTTCCTCAAAATCGGCATCCGCGGCGCCTACCGAAGCTGCACTGCCCGCGAAATCGGCGGCTGCAACAACCGCACCATCCACGCCCCCCGTCAAAAAAAGCCTTGCGAAAAAGCCTGCGGATATCTTCCCCGAAGGGCTCTACGTTCAGGTTTCTTCCATTGCAGATTTACATACCATCCTTGCGGATAAACCGGTGCGGGTTATTATCAATTTGAATGAGGATACCTATCCGGCACTGACTGGACAACAGCCCAATCCGCAGCAGCAAAATCAGCAACAGGCAAAACCGCTGCCGTTCTCCAAACGGGAAATCTTTATTTCGCTTGATCCCTTCGTGCCGCAGGAACAGGAACCTATCCTTGCGGAGCAGCTTGAACAGTTGACTGCACAGGGGTATACGCAATTTATCGTGAATAATCCGGCGCATATTTCCATGCTCCGCAATAAAAAGAACTTTTTAGTCGCGGGACCGTACCTCTACACCTTTAACTGCTGGGCGGTTTCGTGGCTGCAGGAGAACGGCATCTGCGCCTATATCCCCCCTGCCGAAAGCTCTCAGGCAAATATCGAAACGGTGTTTGCGCCGGAGCTGCGCCCGCAGGTACTGCTGCCGCTTTTTTCGTATTCCGTGCTGTTCAGAATGCGCTTTACGCTGCCGAAAAACTACAACTTTCTCTACTTTTCCGACAAGCAGGGCGAAGCGTTTAGAGCTTTTTCTACACCGTCCGCCTCTTTTGTGCTGTCCGACAAGCCGTTCTCGGTTGTAGACCGCTACCACGCTTTGCAGCATCATCAGTTCTCACGCTTTTTGCTGGATTTTTCGCATACGAGCGTTGAACGCCGCGCTTATCGGTTCATTTTACAGTCGCTGCGGAGCGGCACTCCCCTCCCCGACTCGGTGCGCTTTAACTGGAAGGAAGGCTTTTACGATCCGCAGCGGGTAGAAGAACTCAAACAGCTGGGGCAAAAATCGGCGGCAGAGCGCAGCGCCAAACGTTCCGGCGGACGAGCAAAACCGCCTAAAGGACGTTCACAGAACCGCCGACAAAATCAGACACACCGGAAATAAATAGCCCCGTCGCTTCATCCCGATGCTGCACGATAATCGATGCATCGGGGGCATTGCGCTCGGCTAAACCGCGCTGTATCAGCGGATAGAGCTGTTCGTGCGGCTTCTGATTGCGGTACAGGATAAGCAGCAGCGCCTCATTTTTGAACGCATCCATCATCCAAAAATCGCCGTCGCTGTCGCCCGCTACAAGGATAGGAGCTTTCCCGCCGTGCCGCAGAGCAATCAACGTCCGTATCGCCTCCGCCTTTCCTTCCCGCCACGTTTGCGGAATGGAGTAATCCCGCTCATCGGTAAAAATACCGTCGGCATTCCGCAGCCGCCGTCTGCCGAACACTTGTTCGGGACGGAGACAGTAGCCATACGCAGGATTACAGGCAAACACCCGTACGCCGTCCTCCTGCGAGGCGGAGCAGATGTAGGGAGTAATGCCGTGTTCTTCAAAACGACGGAACAGCTCCCGTATTTCCGGCTGTATCCGTATACCCTTCCGGTACCTTGCGGTAACGACACCGGCTCGCCTTGCCTGCCGCACGGGTGATACGAGCGTGTATTGTTTTATTTCAGCGGTAAGCGCTTCGGCAATCGTTTTTTCTACAAGTGCATTTAATTCGGGGAGCGTCATTCCCGTGCATACCGATTGCGAAATATCGGTATTGCAAACCGTTACCGCATACCGCATCAGCGTCAGAATTTTTGCCTTAAAATCAAGGTACTCCTCGGTTTGCACAACTTCCTTAAGCGGGAGCGTCCCGTTCAAATGTTGATATGAATGATATAAGAACCGGTAACGGTCATCCAAATCCGCCGAAAGATCTGCTGCAGTGAGCTGCCGCCCTTCGCTATTAAAGCAGCCGACGAGCGAAATATCCTGCGGAATTTCGTGCCGAATGGTAACGGCAAACTGTTCGGGCGTCAGATTGAAGCACAGGTGCTCAATCTGATATAGGAACAGACTGTCCTGTACATCGTAGAAGATACAGGTGAAATCCCAATCAAAGACGGCATAGTTATCCGCAAAAGCTTTTTCCGCAATCAAGCGTTCCAACCGCAGTTTGTTCTGTGGCTCCCAATTTCCGGTTAATGCCGGTTTATTTGTTTTATGAGTCTTATTCGTTGTCTTGGTTTCCATGTCTGATGTTCCGGTGAGGTTGTCCTGAAATGCCCGCTAATCTTATTTAAGCAGTACCTGTGCGCTGTGCCAGCTCAGTGTCGCGCATTTGATGCGGGCAGGCATTTCGGCAAAATAGCTGAGAATCTGCGCATCGCCGAGGCTCTCCAATTCTTCCTCGGACTGCGGCTTACCTGCCATCATATTAAAAAACACCTCAAGACAATGCTGAGCCTCTTTAACCGTTTTACCTTTGATTAAATCGATCAGCATATTGGTAGAAGCGGTTGAAACCGCACAACCGGCGCCTAAAAAAGAAGCGTCCTCAACAATCCCGTCCTTTTGCTTAATCAGCAAAGTTAAATCGTCGCCGCAGCTGGGGTTATGCCCGCGCTCAATACCGGTCGCTCCGTCCAACTGATGTTTATGTTCGGTTCTCCGCGAATAATCCAATAATGTTTGTTGATATACCGTTTCGATGCTCACGTCCCGCTCCTCTATTGCTATCGCTCAAAAGGTTTAATCCAAAAAGTTCGGTGATGATTTTACACGAAAGAGTACTGTATTTCAATGAACGGATGATACCCATCTGCCAAAAAATTGTGCGAAATTTTGAATAAAATTTCGTACAAAAAGACAGCAGCCGCCTAAAATATTTATAATGCGGAATCCCTGTTCCTGATATTAGATACCCTAGCAATTACCGTTGATTTATGGATAATAGAGCTATGGTCTCCCTTCTAAAACTTTTCTGCATCGGTGTATTCATTGGCATTGCCAATGTTGTGCCCGGAGTTTCCGGCGGTACGATTGCGGTGATTTGCAATGTCTACGACAAACTAATCATATTGAGTTCGCTTAATCTTAGACGGATAAAGGAGGCTTGGCAGGATATACTGAGCCTTGCACTGGGAATCGGGGCAGGAATTGTGCTGTTTGCAAAGGTAATTACGCTGCTATACCGTGCGTATCCGGCACAGACCAGCGCCTTTTTTATCGGAATTGTGGTCGGGAGCATACCGTTTTTGTTCCGAAAGGCTCGTGCCGGTATTCCTGCTGCGGCAGTTGCAGGGGATGGTTCTATGGTATCCGGATGGCTGTATGGAACGCTATGCTGCGGTGCTGCCGGTTTTGCGCTGATGCTGGGAATGTTTTTCTTACAGCGTCGCGGTATACAGACTGCTGCCGTTGTTACCGCCTTTTCACCGATATTTGCGGCAAAATTAGCGGTAATGGGAGCTGTGGCTGCGGTTGCAATGTTGATTCCGGGAATTTCCGGTTCGTTTGTGTTGTTGATTCTCGGCGTATATCCGACAGTGCTGCAAGCAGTCGCGGACTTTAATATGCTATTGCTTATACCTATTGCGCTTGGCGTTGGAGCAGGGTTGGTATTCGGAGCGCGGCTGATTGCCGTATTGTTAGAACGCTTTCCTGCGCCGATGTATGCTTTTATTCTCGGCTTGGTTGCAGGCTCTATACTCTATCTCTATCCGAGCACAAGTTGCCAGCCTTTTGCAATGCGTGCTGTTTCTGCAACAGTATGTCTCATCGGCTACGCAACAGTCTCATTCTTTTCGAGGCGGGAAGCAATGGAACAGCAGAAAAATGCCGCAGATGAGGAATAATCGTGTATTTCTAAAAATGAATTTTTTCGAGATATTTACCTGAATATTTTCAGTGGGAGGAATGTATGTTTGAATCTTTACAAGTAACATCTGAATTAGTAGACAAGGTAATCAAGCCTTTTTCTGCGTTAGCAGAGCACGGTGTGTTGGTCAGCGCCGGACACGGAACGGAGCGCGGCGAGTGGAATACTATGACTGCATCGTGGGCGTTGATGGGACATTTATGGAACCGTCCGATGGCTGTTTTGTTTATTAGACCGCAGCGGCATACCGCGGTATTTGCCGAAGAAGAAGATTACTTGAGCGTGTCCTTTTTGGATACTGCCGATGAAAAAATGTGCGAAGCCCTTAAAATTTGCGGTACCGTGTCGGGCAGGGATGAAGATAAAGCGGCCAGCGCAGGGCTTACACCGGTGTTTCACGACAATACCGTTATCGGGTTTGAAGAAGCCTTGCTTACCGTATCATGCCGGAAACTCTACCGGAGTCAGTTCGATATGGACTTGTTTTTAGATCCGCAGGTCATTATCGACTGCTACCCCAAAAAAGATTTTCACTACGTCTATTTCTGCGAAATCCGCGATGCCTATCTTCGCAGTAAATAGGTACTGCCGATGGGCGCCGGTATGTAACCGGGACAGCCGTTATGCGGTTTTAAATGGTAGCTGGGCATCTCTCAAAAGCGGTTGAGCTTTTAGAGATGCCCAGCAATTTTCAAGAGGTCCTTATGAAAAAAGTAACTGCATTAGTTTTAATGATGATGCTTGTGAGCGCCGTATTCGCACAGGACGCGGCGCAAACTGAAACAGGCAGTCTTGAAGATGAGCTGTTCGGCGGCGATACCGAAGCGCTCGTTACGCCGGAGCAGGCAAACGCCGAAACTCAAAAAAACGGCGTTTCCCTAACGGGCGATCTTAAAACCGCAACACTCGCACTCGAAAGCAATAAATTACGTATCGGCGGCTCGTTAAACGCTGAATTGGGGCTTAAATATGTATGGTCTGATCCGTACACAAAGAAGAACGATTCTAAAAAAGCATTTTTAAATCCTGAAGTAGCGCAGCTGCGCCCGACAATCGGTGCAAATCTCTTTTTTGATGCGCGTCCGGTACAGGACTTAAAGTTATACGGCAAGTTCCTTTTTGAATTCCCGTTTGAAAAAAACCTGAATGGAGCCGCGTCAATCGGAAAAGACCAGCTACCGCCTGCATTACAAGGATTGTTCCCCAACGGATTAGCAGCGCCTGTGAGCGTAAACGGTTCACCGAATTTTAAAATTTGGGAGATGTATACCGATTTTTCGGCAAAAGATATTGCGTTTTTCCGGTTCGGGAAACATACGGTTAAGTGGGGAACCGGCTATTTTTATAGTCCGGCTGATGTTATCAATATTTCGCGGATAGACCCTGAAAAACCGACGGCGGACCGGGAAGGGCCCGTTTCGCTGCGGACGCATATTGTTATTCCTAAGACGCAGTACAATATATGGTTGTATTTGCTGCCCGACACGGAAACGTTTAAGCCGCAGTATACGGCGGGAGCTGCAAAGGCAGAGTTTGTGTTCGGCGACTGGGAGTTGGGCGTTGGCGGCTGGTATCGCTATGAAAAAGCGCCGCGGTTTATTACAACCCTCTCCGGCAGTATCGCGGGAAAGGTCGCCGTCTTTGCGGAAGGCGTATTTGCATGGGGCAGCGATTATACCTATTATAAAGACGATGCTGCACTGACGCCGTATACGGTAAAGAACAAGCCGTTTTTCCAAGCAACGCTCGGCGGCTCGTATTCAAATGCAGACTCGCATACTATGCTTGCATTCCAATATTATTATAACGGCTTCGGCTATGCAAACACAAAGGCCGCCGACCGCATTGCTGATACTGCGGTAGCTGCTTTAGGAAAGCAAAATTTTACCGATCCTTCGCTCAAAAAATACGAGAATATCGCCGCAATGGGAAACCGAGGCCAGCACTACATCGCGTTTACCGTATCTCAGAACAAGATCGGCACGGAAGATTTGACGGCAAATTTGTTCCAGCAATTCGCAATCAGCGAGCTTGAAGGGCTTACGACACTCAGCCTGAACTGGAGGATATTTAAGTTTGTACAGATGAGTACCGGCCCGATATTCTCGTATCCGCTGAGCGCTTCGTCACACAGTAAAGGCTCCATCGGCTATAATCTCAGCTTTAAGCTCGGCGGCGGTAAGTTCTAACGGCGACAATTCATTCGTGGGGAAAGTTGAGGGCATCTTTCAAAAAATCTATTAGCCGTTTATCATTTGCATATTTACATATCAAGACTATGCTCATTTAAAAGAAAGTCGTAGATATTCATCGTTGTGATACCGTCATCATCTCTTCTGATATTCAGCGTGTCATGTACGATTATTATTTTCTTAAATGAATCCCCCACATTGAGAAGCGGCGTTTTTTCTTGTTTTATTTTTTCCGCATCAGGTAAACTGAATGCAGATTGAATATAATACTTCCGGCTTCCCAACGTTGCAATAAAATCGATTTCAAGCTGACTGCGTTCACGCTCTCCGCTGCTCACCGCTTTTCTTATCGGGACAACGCCCACATCGACGTTAAAACCTCTGGCTCGCAATTCATTATAGAGTATATTCTCCATCAAATGCGTTTCTTCATGTTGTCTAAATCCAAGCCGCGCATTTCTTAAGCCGACATCTTCAAAATAATATTTTAAAGGACTGCCGATATATTTTCTGCCTTTAACATCAAAGCGTTGCGCCTCATGTATCACAAATGCATCTTGTAAAAATGCTATATATTGACGGATAGTATTGATAGAAATATCCGAGTGGAGATTGCTTTTAAATGTTGCTTCTATTTTAGAAGGGTTTGTAAGCGAACCGACCGCAGAAGCCAGAACGTTAATCAGATCATTTAATTCCTGAACTTTATCGATACGGTTCCGTTCCCGTATATCCTTTATATACGTCTCCTCAAAAAGCCGTGTCAGATATTCAACTTTTTGTTCTTCCGTTTTCATAGAAAGAATAAGAGGCAGACCGCCATACATGATATAATCGGCAAAGCCGTGATATACATCTCCGCTATAGCCCTGCATATATTCCTTAAAGGTGAGCGGAAACACGTGAATTTCATCTCCGCGTCCTCTAAATTCCGTTATGATATCCTTTGATAAAAACCGAGAGTTACTGCCTGTTACATATATGTCAAGATTTGATATATGTAAAAGGGAATTTAACACTTCCTCAAATTCGTCGAGTAACTGTACTTCATCGAGCAGCAAGTAATATAATGCGCTATCAGTAATTTTATTTTCCACATAATCCAATAGTACATCAGGATTTCTATAGTTTTTATTCTTTCTTTCATCCAATGCGATTTCAATAATATGATCATCTGAAATATGTATTTCCTTCAGATAATTTTTAAATATTTTGAAAAGAAGGTAAGACTTTCCGCACCTTCTGATGCCGGTAATCACCTTAATCATGCCATTATGCATGCGGTTTGTTAGGGCTTTCAGGTATTTTTCACGCTTAATTTCCATTCTTTTCTCCATTGAACGAAAGTGGGCTTATGGCCAGTTTTGTTCAAAATTATACTATTTAGATCGTGTAGTCAAGCATACTATTGACAATTTGTGGTCATTTGGTCATAAATTGTCATTTTTTTGGATCAGAATGAAAATTATTATCGTTATATCAGCGGTTATTCTACTTTTTAACAATCAATCCAAACAGATGTATCTGCGACAATCATGTATCAAGCCTCATTTTTTCCAAATCGCCATCCCACAATAGTTTCCCTCGGAAATTTCTTATGCTTGCCTGATTTTTCAATGTGATTAAAAGTTTTAAAGCTTCTTCAACTGTTTCTCTTTTGGTTTTATAACCGGAAACATTCAAAGCCTCAAGCATTAAGGTATCATCAATAACAATATTCGTTCTCATAATAATTCCTATGTGTACATTATAATATAATCATACACATATTTTGATAAAAAACAATGTCATTATTAATCAACAACCCCGACGCAAGCGTCGGGGTACAGTGCTTGAGGTTTCGCACTGTGTGTTCTATAAGGTGGTTGCAGTCGGCTTTAATACCCTTTGTTACGACGCAAGCGTCGGGGTATTAAACCCGCACGAATAAAGCATTCTGTACATACAGGAATTGGAACCAACTACGCAGGCAC
>CAJPTT010000028.1 GCA_905373565.1 uncultured Treponema sp.
CATTTGAACCGCGAAGAGGTTCAACTCTGGTTGAACAGCCTCTTTATTTTGCGGGCATATCAGAAAACCGCTTGATAAGGTTGCCTTTTACTTGACTGATTTTTTCTTTTATGCTAGCGTTTCGGCATGGATGACATCACACTGCCGCAATTGTTGCAACAAATTACAAAAAAATATCCGAATATTGCAGCTCAGTATTCAAAGAATGAGCAAGGCGATTTTATTCCCCTCTCCTACTCCGATGTTTTTGATCGGGTATTGAGTTTTGCAGGCGGACTTTTATCCCTCGATATCACACGCGGGGACAGGGTTGGCCTTATCGCTGATAACAGGAAAGAATGGTACCATGCGAGCATGGGGATTATGGTGCTCGGAGCTTGCGACGTTCCGCGCGGCTGTGATGCAACCGAACAGGATTTGATCCGCATCTTATCCTTTGCAGAATGTACAACAGCGGTCATAGAAAACCAAGACCAATTTATAAAAATCCTTAAAAATCAACAGCAATTTCCGTTGCTAAAAACAATCATCGCTTTTGATCCTATCAATATTCAAGATGAAGAACTTAAAGCAAAGGGTGATATTTCCCGCTTTGCAATGTACCGCTATGATGAGATTATCGAACGGGGTATCGCATACCGGCAAGAGCACCCCGATGCGGTTGAACAGGAGTTGGAAAAAGGCGTCGATACGGAAGTTGCGACCATCATTTTTACCTCCGGCACGACAGGCGATCCTAAGGGGGTTATGCTGACACATAAAAACTTTATTGTGCAGTTGGATGATTTGAAAAAGAGGGTTATTCTGTATCCCGGCGAAAAGGCTATCGTAGTACTACCGGTATGGCACAGCTTTGAACGGCTCTGTGAATATGTTATTTTGGCTTCTGCAGCAGGTATGGTATACTCAAAACCGGTCGGGAGCATTCTGTTGGCGGACATTGCGAAAACCAATCCGGCCTTATTCCCGTCCGTGCCGCGTATTTGGGAGTCGGTCTATACCGGTGTTTTTAAAGCGATGAAGCAGGCGGGCGGCATTAAACAGAAACTGTTCAGCTTTTTTGTTGGAATCGGCCTATTTCATGCTCACCATGCGCGAAATGTAACGGGACAAAATCCTCACTTTGCGCCTCATACAAAAATTACCCGGCCTCTTCTTTCCATTATACCGTACCTCATTTCCGCTCCGCTCTATGCACTGGGGAATGTGCTAGTGTTTAAAAAGATACGTACCAAACTCGGCACCGGCTTCCGGCAAGGCGTTTCCGGCGGAGGAGCCTTGCCGCCTAACATCGACGCTTTCTTTTGGGCTATCGGCGTAAGCGTTACCGAAGGATACGGGTTAACCGAAACCGCTCCGGTTGTGTCGGTTCGGCCGCTCGGCCGCCCCGTATTCGGTACTATCGGAAAGCCGCTGTCATGTACAACGGTAAAGATTGTTGATGACACCGGAAAAGAGTTACCGGTTGGTCAACTCGGTACCGTTATGATCCGCGGTACAAGCGTTATGAAGGGATATTACAAACGACAAGATTTAACCGATGCGGTAATCGATAAGGACGGATGGTTCGACAGCGGCGATCTCGGCTTTAAAACGCTTGACGGCGAACTCATCCTGCGGGGCAGAAAAAAGGATACAATTGTATTGCGGGGCGGAGAAAATATCGAACCGGTACCGATTGAAATGAAACTGCAAGAATCGCCGCTTATTGCACAGGCTGTAGTACTCGGACAAGATAAGCGCTTTTTAGGAGCGCTGATCGTCGCAGACGAAACCGAAGTAAAAAGCTATGCAGTAGAGCAAGGGATATTGGCAGCTTCATTTGAGGAATTACTGGCAAAGCCGGAAATAAACAAACTGTTTGAACGGCAAATCGCCTCGCTTATAAACCATGAAAACGGCTTTAAGCTCTTCGAACGGATTAATCGCTTTGCGCTCCTTGCCAAACCTTTTGAAGCAGGGGTTGAGCTTTCAGCAAAGCAGGACGTGATGCGGTATAAAATTACTTCGTTATATAGCAAACAAATTGACGCTCTATTCGCCGATTAAAGAAAGCATCACACTTGCAGTAATTCTGTTCCGCATATTTTCCCCCTTCAATTACGGCAGGCAGGATTCCACCTGCTTAAACGTTAGTCAAAAATACCGGTAACGACTCTTTGCGTCTGTTAAAATAACTTAAACATTGATGTGATAAGAATGAAATACAATTTAAAAATTAGCAAGAAAATAAATACCGAGAAAGATAGCCAGACGAGCTTTTTCTGCCGAAAACTTAGGCTGCGCCGTGAGGCATTCAAGATAATACCAAAAAAGTCCGAAATCCGGGTCGATACGAATTGCGTATTCTAAAAACCCGCTACTGTCAATTTGCTTTCCGAAGAGTAAAAGAACAACGTCATGCAAAACACCGAGGCATTCGGGCAACAGTCTCGCATAATCTACCGGATTTTCCGCCTGCTGCATAGACTCGCAAAAGCAGCGGAGCCGGTATAAAACATCTTCTTTTACGTCCTCGTCAGCTTTTTCAACCCACATTTTATCGACAAGCAGACGTACATTCTTTTCAAAGCTGCGGATGAGGTTGATTTGATAGTGCCGCGTAATCGGCTCGGTATCGGTAAATACCTGTTCAAAGGATCCTCCACTATGAAAAGCCCTCGCAATGAGCAGTGCTTGTACGGCAAGCGCTTCGGCATCCTCTGCAGATAGAAACGCCGGAAGATATTCAACTACAGCTTTATGTATTTGTTCCGGCAGTTGGATATCGGTATCGTTAAAGATAGATTTGAGCATGTCTAAAAATGGTCTTTAATTTATTTTTTGTCAAGTAGTTAGCGAATACTTCGTAACAAGGACAACAGCTGAGACATCTGCTGCCCGCGCGGGTCGGTGCCGTCGACGGTTTTTTCCGCCTTACTGCCGGTCTTTGCCGGATCGGTGTAAATGAGTACCGCCATATCGCCTTTCGTCATCCTATCGTAGTACCCCTTTCGCGTAAGCGTTCCTTCGGTAAGGTCTTCCGAAATGCGCCCTATCGTGAACGTCCCGAGTACGTCTTTTTCGTTGTACAAGAGCCCGATACCTTCATTCGCAATGGTGAGCGTTCCCTTCTTGACGATTTCGATAGTATAATCGGTAAAATCGCAGTCGCCCGAACCGATATCGATAACCGCTTCCGCTTGGGAACGTCCGGCAAGGCTGCCGATAACCGGCATTGCATGATTAAATAGACCGATGATGCGGCGGACAGCGTTGCCGAACCGGTCATTACCCGATCGGTACACCGTTAAAGTTTCCGCTTTTGAACCGGTACGCCCGACATAGAGGTCGAGCGTAATCTGTATATCCCGCTCATTTTCCTGCAAATTGACAATACCGAAATAATCGTTTCCGGCAGTACGCGCCTGTCTGAACGCCTCCGTATACGAACTGGGGCTATCCAAATGAGCGGAAACCGCAAAACGGCGATTGTAAGAAAGAATATCGTTTATCAGCGCCGCGGTGAGTTTTTCCGCTTCGGGGTGAAACACATTGGCCGCATTTACCTGATAAAAAAGCCCGACGGAAAGGTGCGCCTTGTTCAAATACAGCGGATCGATCTTCCAGCGGTTCCGCACCGAGTGGTCAAGCATCTTGCTGTAGGCTTCTACCGTGTCGTTGATTCGGGCGGTGCTCTTTTCGATGGACTGAATAAATTCAAGCTGCTGTACGGCACGCTCGTAAAAGCCCTGCCGCATCAGGATATTGGCATACGCCTGCCGACTGTCCGTGTCATACGGGTACACCTTGAGGGCGCGCCGGTATTCATATAAGGCTTGATCGGTCATATTGCGGTTTAAAAAGGCATCGCCCTTTATGCGGTGCGCTCCGGCAAGCTCTTTCCGCTGAGTGTCCTCAAACTCAAAGGTCTGAACGGCGATATCCTCAAGCAGGGTGCGCATCAGTTCGTTTTCGGTATCGACGGAAAGCCCGATTTGCGCAGCTTCAAAGGCTTGTTTTTTTTGCGCAAGCTTCATTAAACAGAGCGCTTTTACGTACCACGCATCGGCGCGCTTACGGTCGCCCGCAATGCGCAAATCGGCTACGGACATCGCCTCGCGGTAACGGCCGGAACTGTATAAAATCGAACAAAGCAGCGCCCGCGCCTTGTCGTAGTCTTCGTCGATGGTCAGCGCCGCGCGGATACGCCCTTCCGCTTCGTTCAGGTTGCCTGCAAGGGCGGAAAGATAACCGGCAAAGTAATGCACCTGCGCGTTATCTCCGTGGTATTGCAGTGCGCGGCTGACGTAACTCTGCGCCGCTTTGATATTGCCCGTTTCGTGGCTGAGCAGCGCAAGCGACAGAAGCGCCTTGCGGTTCTCACTCTGGCGGCGGAGTGCGGCGGTGTACAGTTCCGAAGCATTGGTTAAACGGCCGCCCGTTACCTCGATTTCCGCCATGCCGAAGCGGGCATCAAGATTGTTCGGATAACGGTTCAGAATGCTCGAAAAAATCTTTTGCGCGTCTTCGATACGTCCGATACCGATCAGGATAAACGCATAGAGGTTTTCGATATCGACATCCTGCGGGGAGTAACGGCGCGCCTTTTCCGCGTAGACAATAGCCTGATCGTATTCGCCCAGTGCGTAAAAACATTCGGCTAATCCCCGATACACGGCATTATAGGCGGGATTTTCTTTTAACGCCTGTTGATAGAGTTCTATAGCGCCGTACCAGTTTTCATGGTATTGCAGCTCCTTTCCTTTCTCAAAGAGTTGAATAGGAGAAGCCAAAAGAGGCAGCGAGACACAGAGCAGAAATATACTAAACAGACTATTTTTACGCATAAATCTTCCTTTTATTGATCCTCATCTTTAACCGCAGCAATCTTTACCGTGTTTATTTTATGCCCGTCCATATCCTGAACGATAAAATCAAAGTTCTTCCACCGTACTTTTTCGTAACGTACGGGAATTTTTCCGAATAAATCAAATACAAACCCGCCGAGCGTTTCAAATTCATCGGAGGGCAGCTCCGTATGCAGAGCTTCCGCCAGATCATCCATATCGACACGGGCATCGCAGAGCCAGAGTCCCTCTCCGATGGAAGAAATATCTTCGCCTTCATTATCGAATTCATCCTGAATGTCGCCGACAATCTCTTCGATAATATCTTCCATACAGACAATTCCCGAAATACCGCCGTATTCGTCAACCGCAATAGCAATATGCACATGGCGGCGCTTAAACTCCCGCAACAGACCGTCGATACGCTTGGATTCGGGCACAAAGAACGGCTTTCTGATAATCTTTTCCAAATCGATCGGCTCTTTTTTTGCGAATGAATTGATTAAATCCTTCACATACAGGACGCCCACCACGTTATCGATTGATTCGTCATAGACCGGAAACCGCGAATGTCCGCTTTCCGCCACCCGTTTCAGCAACTCTTCCGTTTCCATATCCAACGGAATAAAGTCAACGTCAATACGCGGTATCATCACTTCTTTTACTGCGGTATCGGACAAGTCTACCACCCCGCGTATCATATCTTCTTTTTCTTCATTGAGCGCCTCCTGCAAAATCTCGGAAACCGCCCGCTTTTTTTTCAGTTTATCAAATATCCCCATACTTATTCCTGATAGATAACCGTATTATTATATTCTTTGAGTATTTTTTCCTGTAATTGCAGCATTTCTTGCTGCGGATCGTTATCGCTGTGATCCATCCCGCTCAGGTGCAAAATACCGTGTATCAGCAGCCGTTTTAATTCTTCATTCATCGCTACATTAAAAGTTTCGGCATTTGAGCGCAAACTATCGAGGCTAATTACGATATCTCCCGCATTAAAACGCAAGGTTCCGTCTTCATCATCGTACTCGTCGCCCTGCTCAAAAGAAAGTACATCGGTCGGCGAGTCGATCTGCCGGTAGGTTTTATTCAGTTCGTGAATAAATGCATCGCGGCAAAACACAACGGATAAATCCCAGTTCGTGTACTCAAGTTGGGTAAGCACCGTCTCTAAAAAGGGCAAAATCTGTGCGCCCCATTTCGGTTCAGGGATATCCTGCCATGTAATTGCAATAGTATTCATTTTATTCTTCCTTGTTCCCCTTCCCATCCGAGCTTTCGGATGCCGCTAATCCGAGGTCTATTTGCAGGTAATTTTTTACATCGGGAGAAATGCTTTTCTCAAGCGGCATTTCCGTCTGCGCCGGTTTTTCATCGGTCGTCTTCTCCGGCGGACTATCCTGCGGCGCGGCTTTTTCGTCGGGAGCCTTGCCGCCTGCACCTTCTTTTTCGTCGGGGTCTTTTTGATTCGGATACTTGATACGGGAATGGTAATATCCGGCAAGCGTGGTTACAAAGGATTCTTGGATAACGCTCAATTCCCGCAGCGTTAAGTCGCAGTTATCAAGCTGCCCCGATTCCATTTTTCCCTTAACGAGCTTTGCAATAAACTTTTCGAGCCGCGGTACCGACGGATGGTCTAACGTCCGGCAGGCGGCTTCGCTCACGTCGGCAAGCATCACAACGGCGGCCTCTTTGGTGCGCGGCGGCTGCCCCGGATACGAAAAGTCCTTGGGGCTGACATTGGGGTCAAGCTCTTTGGCCTTTGCATAAAAGTATTGTACCAAAGAATTACCGTGATGCTGCCCGATAATGTCGATAACTTCGCGGGGCAGCCGCATACTTTCCGCCTTTTCCACCCCGATTTTTACGTGACTGCGGATAATGGCCGCCGAAAGCCGCGGGTTTAAATCCAAATGTTTATTATACGAAGTTTGATTTTCGACAAAGTATTCGGTGTTTGCCATCTTACCGATGTCGTGATAATACGCGCCGACCCGCGCCAACAGCGCGTCTGCCCCGATTTCGCGGCAGGCTGCTTCCGCCAACGTTGCCACCATCATCGTGTGGTTATAGGTACCGGAAGCCGTCAACAACATCTGCTTCATTGTCGGAGAATTGAGGTCGGAAAGCTCCATCAGGCGGAAGCAGGTCGGCGTATTCAGCCGGTCTTCCAAAATAGGCAAAAAGCCGAGCACGAAGATACCGCTGATAAAGCCGTTGATAACCGAGCCGAGCAGTACAAAGACAAAGTCGCTATATGAGTCCGGAAACACCGTACAGAGCACAAACGTAATAATCGGATGAATGACAGCGAGTTGACACGAAGTTTTAATCAAATCCATCCGCCGTCCGGTTAAATTCGTCAGCGATACGGCCGACAAGCCGGAGAACAGCGCAAAGAGCGCCGGTTCAAGTTTAAAACCGGTTGCCGTCAGCACAATCAACATCACAAGAAATACCATCCGTATCGCAACCCGTGTAGAAATAAGCGTTGAAACCAGCATAGCGGTCAGCGCAGCGGGAATAAACGGGATAATATCGAGCGCCTGTATGAGCGACAACGCCTTTGCCGTAAATAGCACGATAAGATACACGGCTAGCGAAATCAACAATAAAAAAATCTTTCGGCTTTCTTTTAACCGATCGCTGATTGTCTGCGGCAACAGCATAAAGACACCGATTATATAGAGACAGAGGATAAAAGCGGAAAGACCGAAAAATTTATTCAGATCAAGATAATTACCGGAATCGGAATAGGCTTGCAGCTGCCGATAATTTTCCGTCGTAATAATAAAGCCGCGTTTAATAATCTTTTGATTTTTTTGAATGGTTACGATAACCGGCTGCACCTGTTTCAGCGCTTCCTGCGTCCGCATTTCCGTTTCTTTTTCATCATAAATGACGGTCGGCTGCAAAAACGGCCGAATGAGTGCAGCCGTAACACCGGCGTCGAGGTTTGCATCGTACGACCGTATGGCGCTTTTAATATATGAATTCAGATTTTCTTTTTTAATAACCGCACTCGTCTGAATATTGATGTACTCGCGGTTATTTCCTCGCCGCATCACCAGCGTGATTTCGGCTTGATTGAAACCTTCGAGCCCTTTTTTAGGAAATTCCGCAATACCGACCGCCATCATCTGTTTAACGATTGCCTGAGCGGCGGCTAAGATGCCGTCAAATTGTTTTGACTTTTTCAAATTTTTTAAAACCTGAGTGTCAAACAGCCCCGGATATTGTTCCTGCACACGCGCGTCAAAGGTTGCCTCCGCATCGTTATGCAAAGCGAGCATAAACGAAACAAACTCATCATATTTTTTGAGTGTCTCGGATACAAGCTCCGTATCCTGCATAAAAATAGGGGCAATTGTTTGCAATCGTGCAGCTTTTCTAATCTCCGTCGCAGACTGATCCGTATAAGAAATATCCCTGTCTGCGATAACATCGCGTTCTGCCACCCGCCCCACAGGAAATTCATCAAGGTCTAAATAGGCAAGGCCGCCGCGGTCAAGCGTCGTAAACAGCATCGCTGCGATAACGACAAAAAAACTTACAATAAAGAGAATGGAAAAAACTTTTTCAGAGCAAAAGCCGTCTTTAACCTTACGGAAAAGCCCCGCTATGGACGGCAAAAGAACCGATTTAATATACCCGGAATTGTTTTCGCCTTTCATTCGATGGCTCCGCTATTACCCGCAAGAATTGCGTTATTATTTAAAAATACGGTGTTATTGTTTTTCATACGCATTAATAATCTTTTGTACGAGGGAGTGGCGAACTACTTCATCCGCAGAAAATTCAACGGTTCCAATCCCGTCGATGGTACTAATTAAAGAAACGGCATGAACCAGTCCCGATTCAGACCTTCCGCGGATATCCGATTGGGACGGATCGCCGGTAATAATCAATTTTGAACCTTCGCCCATTCGCGTCAAAAACATCTTCATCTGTTCTTTTGTGGTATTTTGCGCTTCATCCAAAATAACAACGGCATTGTGGAGTGTCCGTCCGCGCATATAGGCAAGCGGCGCTACTTCGATCGTGTTTGACTCCTCCATACCGCGCAGTACATCGGCGGGCAGCAACGTTTCCATAATATCGAACAGCGGGCGCAGATAGGGATTTATTTTTTGGACAAGATCGCCGGGTAAAAAGCCGAGGCTCTCTCCGGCTTCCACCACCGGACGGGTTAAAATCAGTTTACGTACCGTATGAGACAGCAACATTTTTAACGCAAGCGCCACTGCAATATAGGTTTTCCCCGTACCGGCAGGACCAAGCCCGAACGTTATATCGTTTGCGTAGATGGAGTCGATCAACGCCGCCTGCTTTCTGTTCTTAGGATAGACCGATTTTATGCCGCGCGGAATATGAATGCACTGCGGACAAAAAGCCTCCTGTTGAGGCGCACTGTTGGCAACGCAGGAGGCAATAAAATCGGCCGAACCGTCCGACGTAATTTCGGGACTTTCCAAAAGAGTGTCGATGAGTTTTTGAAACCTTTTGCAAATCGTTTGATCGGACGTTACAACCGTTACTTCATTCCCTCTGCAGATTACGGGAACGCCCAAATACGTTTCAAAAACATGCAAATTCTCATCATTTGCGCCGCATAAAGAAGACAGTACCGTCTGATCTTCCAATACGATTGTATATGAGGTATCCAAAAACACTCCTTTCTAAGTTTTAAACATAACGACCGTCTACATCCTGTACGGACTTATTCCCGCTTCCCGAGCTCTTTATCCAGAATAAGCAAACCCGCGTTTCCGTCGATATATTTAAAGGTATCGAGGATATCCCGATCGTTTTCTTCTTCCTCTACCTGCTCGTTAATGAACCACTGCAGGAACATCTGCGTTTTGTAGTCCTTTTCCGCAAGCGCAAGTTCATACAAGCTGTTAATCGAAGCCGTTACATACTGCTCATGCTTGAACACTTCCTGAATAACTTCTACCGGAGATTTTTCGTAATGCACCGGCACTTCTTCAATCGGTTTTAATACGGGCTTTGCATCAACCGAAAAAAGATAGTCGTATATCTTCATCGCATGCCCTTGTTCTTCGCCTGCCTGTACTCTCATCCACTTGGCAAATCCTTTGAGTCCTTCCGATTCAAAATGAGCCGCCATGCCGAGATACAGATAAGCAGAATAGAATTCTTTATTAATCTGCTCGTTTAACGCATCTTCCAATTTCTTGCTAATCATATTGTCCCCTTCTATCCGGCTTTAGATATACATTCCAAACCGCCGAATATAATAAAATAAGTCTACAATGAAGATAGGGGATAGTCAAGAGAATCGAAAGCTTTAAACGGCAGCGGCTCCTGCCGGAGGCAACTACTTTTCTGAAAATGCTTTTCCAAGTAAAATAGGCACTATCATAGAAGAAACAATAATAAGCAAAATGACCGGTGCAAAATATTCGGCCTTAACCATACCGACGGCGAGCCCTTTTTGAGCTACGATGAGGGCTACCTCGCCGCGTACCATCATCCCCACCCCTATCTGGAGCGATTCCCGCCGTTTAAAGCCCAAAGCCAATGCCGAACCGCCGCAGCCGATTATTTTTGCAGCACAGCCGACAAGCACAAAGGCTATCGAAAACCAGATTAAGCTCATATTTAAGCCGCTTAAGTCCGTTTTAAGTCCGATGGCAGTAAAAAAGAGCGGACTAAAAAACATATACGAATTGGTATCTATTTTTTGTTCCATATAAGAGGCATCATGCAAGTTACAAAATACAACTCCTGCAACATACGCGCCGGTAATATCGGCGATCCCGAAAAAACGCTCGGTACAATAAGCAAAGATCAAGGCAACTCCCAACCCGTAAATCGAAATACGGTGAGTATGCGGATGCCGATTATCATACCATTTAAAGATGCGGTAAATCAGATAGCCAACCACTAACGAAGCGGCAAAGAATGCCCCTGTTTTTATCATAAGACCGAGATAGTCGCCCTTACCGGAACTTGCACCAAGCACAATCGTTAATACGATAATGCCGAACACATCGTCGATAATTGCCGCACTAATTATCGTTTGCCCGACTTCCGAATTTATCTTTCCGAGTTCTTTCAATGCGACAACGGTAATACTGACCGAGGTTGCCGTTAAGATAGTCCCGATAAACAGCGCCTGATAAAATACGGGCGTCCCCAAACCGTCAAAACCCCAGAACCCTAACGCCATAATCATACCTAAAGCCAACGGCACGATAACACCGCATGCAGCGATCACGGTGGATTTTACGCCGGATTTAACAAGAGATTTTAAATTGGTACTCAAACCGGCTGAGAACATAATTAAAATAACCCCAATTTCGGCCATATATTCGATAAATTGATTGGTTTCGGCATAGATAATATTGGCTTCCACTCCACCGAAATTACGGAAAAAAGGCAGGTAGCGTAAGAAAAGTCCCGCAACGATTTCACCGGCAACTTGCGGAAAGCCGATTTTTTTAACAAGAAGGCCGAGGTACTTTGCAACGATAATGATAATTCCGACGGAAAGGACTATTTGCAGTGCGATTTCTTCAATCGGTATTTCCTTAGCAGACATAAACAATTCCTTTATATTCAACAAGATACGTTAAGGACACGCCAATCGATTCGCATTCCGATTAACCGGTGGTTCCTTAATTTTTTGACCGCCCATTATAATAAAAAAGAAAAGAAATCGCAATATTTACCGGAGTAATGTCATTGATAGGGTAAAAGCATCAGGCAGATTGGCAGTTCCGGTCGAATAGTCTCAATTTTTCCGAAAGGATATAAAAAAATATCTGATGCGTTTACCCCAAAATGTCGGCAAAAAAGCATTGACATTTATCATATTACCGGTAAAATGAAAGCAAATGGGGAAAAGTGGGGGGAAGTAGGTAAAAGTGGAAAAAAGTGCATTTTCGGGAGAGTATAATAATACGCTTGATGAAAAGGGGCGTATTATGTTTCCTGCAAAATTGCGCTGTTTACTACCGGGCTCTCAAATTGTGATTACCCGAGGGATTGACCGGTGTCTATGGATATTTCCTCCCGAAGAATGGGCATTGCTATCCGAAAAAGTTATGCAATCCGCTTCATTGTTTCAGGCAAACTCCCGTCTTGTTCTGCGCAGGCTTATCGCTCCGGCGCAGGAGATAGACATCGATAAGGCGGGACGCGTTTCAATACCCCAAAGTTTACGTGAATACGCGCAGCTCGAAAAAGACTGCGTGCTATTGGGCATCAACCGTTATCTTGAATTATGGGATGCGGCTGAATATCGGGCTTATCTGGAGGGAAGCGAGGCGGATTTCCATCAAGCGAGCGAGGACTTGGGGCTTATTCGTTTTTAACATGTATGAACTTTGTACACACGCCGGTTTTATTACAGGAATGCCTGGAATTACTTGCTCCGGAAACATCCGATCCGCTTCTTATCGATGGAACATTAGGCGAAGGCGGCCACAGTGAGGCCTTTTTAACTCACTTTCCACAGTTAAAGATTATCGGTATCGATGCCGACCCTGTCATTCAAGCAAAGGCAAAAGTACGGCTTGCTCC